>CAJBPB010000122.1 GCA_903957365.1 uncultured Bacteroidota bacterium | reverse complement strand
ATCGAACTTATAGGTGAATCGCTTCGCAAAAGGCAGATCCTTCTGAATTAATCTAAAAAAATGAAATAGAGAAAGAAAAAGTATATTTGTATAACCAGAAACAGGACGAAAATAATGATCAAAAAAAGGTCAAATGGGGGGTGGTCAATTTAAATCGGCCGAGGGGTGGTCAAAAATTACCGGCCAAGGGGGGTCACTTTGAGCGGCTTTTCCACGTAAGGGTGAAAAATTGAAAATTGCATTAAAAAAAATTAGGTCGTTATTAAATATATTAACTTTGAACATATTGATTTAAAGTGTATCTTTACTATTCATTTTGATTTTGAACATAAATTTACTTTTATGTGGAAAACATTTATTAGGTTTTCTCTTTCAGGTATACTTATCACCTGTAGAATTGTAGCGTTTACTCAATGTTCGGTAGATGCAGGGGCAGATGCATCCATTATTTGTGGGGATTCCGTACAACTTAATGCTGAATGCCAATGGGTAGGGTTAAATATTGGCGAACAACCAATATTAAATTCCGTTTATTTTACAGACGTAAATACAGGGTACGCCGTTGGGAATTATGGCATTATACTAAAAACCACAAATGGAGGAACAGATTGGATTAGTCAGAATTCAGGGACTTCAGATTGGTTACAATCCGTCTATTTTTCAGATTCAAATATTGGTTACGCTGTGGGAGGGAGCACTATACTAAAAACCACGAATGGAGGGACAGATTGGGCTAGTCAGAATTCAGGGACTTCAAATTGGTTACATTCTGTTTATTTTTCAGACGCTAATATTGGATATGCTGTTGGTTATCATGATAACGGAAATTTCAACCCTGGTTTAATACTAAAAACAACAAACGGAGGAACAGATTGGGTCAGCCAGAATTCAGGTAGTTCTTGGCCGTTAAAATCCGTTTATTTTACAGACGAAAATAAAGGGTACGCTGTTGGGGATCATGGCATTATACTGAAAACCACAAATGGAGGAACAGATTGGGTTAGCCAGAATTCAGGGCTTTCAAATTGGTTAAATTCCGTTTATTTTTCAGATGCTAATACTGGATTTGCTGTTGGTTGTTATGATAACGGATATTGGTTCCTTAGTTTAATACTAAAAACCACAAACGGTGGAACAGAATGGATAGCTGGAGTTTTTGGGAGTAATCAGTCTTTAAATTCAGTTTGTTTTACAGACGCAAATAATGGTTACGCTGTTGGTAGCAATGGTTTAATTCTAAAAACAACCAATGGAGGAGCAGACTGGAAAAGTCAGAATTCAGGAATTGATGATAATTTAAATTCAGTGTGTTTTTCAAATGCAACTACGGTTTATATTGCGGGTGGTCACCTTTCGAGCGGTGCTATTTATATGATTAATCCTCTTGACTTACTCTTTTCATGGTCTCCTGCAGAAGGGTTAAATGCCACAAATATTGCAGTCCCGTTGGCTAATCCAATAATTACAACTAATTACACGGTAACAATGACAACTGCAGGTGGATGTATTGCCACAGATAGTGTAAAAGTCAATGTATATCCCCTGACTGCAAACGCAGGCCTGGATAAAACAATATTTTGCGGAGGTACTGCACTTTTAGATAGTGTTGAAACAAACTACACTGGAAGCGGTGTGTTAAAATATCATTGGTCACCTTCAACAGGATTAAACAACGATTCTATTCCAAATCCAACATCAACAATTACTGGTGATATCACTTATACGGTAATCGTTACTACCCCTAATGGTTGTGTTGCAACAGATTCAGTTACCGTATTTCTGGCACCACCAATGAATCCCCCAAATATTTGTTTCGTTGGGGTGGATGGTTCAAATAAAAACATAGTTGTATGGGAAAAACCTGCTTCAACGGCGGTAGACACCTTCAGCATTTTCAGAGAATCCAATGTGACTGGAGTTTATCAGAAAATAGGTTCCGTCAGCTACAGTAGTCTCTGCGTTTTTACTGATACTTCTTCAAACCCTGCGATACAATCGAATAAATACAAAATTTCCATTATGGATAATTGCGGACTTGAATCTCCCCCAAGTTCCCCACATAAAACGATGCATTTGACCATAAACCAAGGTCAAAACAATGCATGGAATCTAATTTGGGAGCCATATGAAGGATTCACTGTTTCAACCTATTATATTTATCGGGGAACGACACCAGCAAACATGCTGTTAATTGGAACAACTTCCGGCAGTAGTAACCAATACAGTGATTTCACAGCTCCAACAGGATTTATCTATTATCAAGTTGAAGTGATGAGCTCAATCCCGTGTAATCCATCAAAGAGTGGGTATACTTCGGCAAGATCAAATATTGCAACCAACAATCCTTCCTATGGCATTGACAATAAATCCAAAGATGAAGTCAGATTTATAATCACACCAAACCCCGCTAATGATTATTTTATTTTAGATTTCCCAGAATATTCTTCAGTTAACAAACCCAGTTTGGAATTATGGGGAATTGACGGTCAATTAATTAAACGCTTTCCCATTAGTAACTTTATTACCAAAATCGACATTGCTGATTTGCCATCTGGGGTTTACTTTATCAGATTAATCAAGAGTAAAGGAGTGGGAGTAAGAAGAATAATTAAAGAATAGAATATAGTATGATCAGTTTCTCCTGAGGATTGGTATTCACAACGTTTTTTCATGTTTTTTTTGTGTTGAAGGTGAAAAAAGTTGTTTATTGGTTTACATCAATGATGTTTTTTTGAAGGTCTTCTTTCCTCTTATCAATCCTGTCCATTAAGAGTTTGAGTTTCTGTCTTTTCAACTCCTTTTTCTTCCTTTTCATTTGTTCCTGTTGATTATCAATCTCTTTTGATTTCCTTACATACTCCTGATAATTATCCATATTTCATTTTTTTGTTTTTGGTAATAAGATGGTCCTTACTACTTTTCTATTCTTTTTATCCTTTTCTAAATACATGTGGATTCTTCAATATATCTTCGTACTTGTAAAGGATAGTGTTCTTAT
>CAJBPB010000121.1 GCA_903957365.1 uncultured Bacteroidota bacterium | reverse complement strand
TCACGCAATTCAATATCATTGATGCTGCCAAGTTTATATTTTTCAAAAGCGATGGTATAGATAGAAATACGGCATTCAATGGTAATTATGTTGTGAATGCACTGATAGGTAAAGAGTTTAAGATCAATTCTATATCTTCATTTAATATAGATTTCAAGGCAACCTATGCTGGTGGAAAAAGATATTCACCTATTGATCTGGCTGCTTCGGAAGTTGCAAGAAATACCGTTTATGACGAAACAAAAGCGTTCAGCGAACAGTTTGATCCTTTTTTCAAGGCCGACATCAAATTTACCTATCGTCTGGATTGGAGTAAAGTATCGCAGGAATGGGTGTTCTATATCGAGAACTTTACTAACCACCAGAATGTACTGATGCAATCATACAGCCCGTCGAAAAACGAGGTGACTGAAATTTATCAATTGGGATTTTTTCCTATGGTTCAGTATCGTTTGCATTTTTAAAGTAATTTTCAATTCTTAAAGCCATGAAAATTTCACAATCAAAGACTACTAAATTGTCACAATTGCTCGCCTGCAACAAGCGTGAACTGCTGATCAGAACGATTGGAATTGTGACGGTGTCAAGCTTGTTTACATTTGTTGAATTTGGTTTTGATCATTCAGGAACGCAATTTTATTTACTGCTACTCATTTCTTTGATTCGTACCACACTTATCTGGAACGGAAGTATGCTTATTATTAATTTTACCTTGCTGAGATATCCGATATTTAAACAGCCTGCGAAACTTGTTATTTCTCAGGTGGTATTGTTGTCATTGTTTGTGATTATTGTTGAGTTTGGCGAAGTGTTTGCAACCCAGAATTTTGCTGGCCTGGCGCTTGGTAGAAATGATAAACTTGCGTATTTTGTAGGATCATTGCTGATTACTTTTATGATAAGTGCCATTTATGCATCGGTTGCTTTTTTTACACAATGGAAAACGGATATGCTCAGAGCGAATGCGCTTGAAAAGGCGAACCTTGAAGCCCGGTATGAAACACTATGCAATCAGGTAAATCCACATTTTCTTTTTAACAGTCTGAATACTTTACTGATGCTTGTAAACGACAATCCTGTTGCGTCGAGGTATGTCGAAAGTGTTTCGGACTTTATGCGGTATATGCTTAATTCGCGTGACAAAGAGGCGGTATTGCTCCGTGATGAATTAAAAATTGCAAAAGAGTATTCTTTTATTCAGCAAAGTCGTTTTGGTGATAAATTACAGGTCAGTATCAACGTTCCGGAATCGTTTTATCATTATGCCATCCCGCCATTGGCTTTGCAGATGCTTATTGAGAATGCGATCAAACACAATGTTATTTCAAAGGAAAATCAATTGAAAGTGCTTGTTTATGTTGAAAAGGGTCAATATCTGGTGGTCGAAAATATGGTTCAGCCTAAAATGGATAAAGAACCATCTACCGGTGTGGGCCTTGAGAATATAAGAAACCGTTATCTTTATCTGAGCAATAAAGAAGTAATTGTGAAGCAGGATCATGATAAATTTATTGTCATGTTACCTTTGTTTGAAAAATCAATCTGATGAAGATTCTTATTGTTGAGGATGAAGAGCTTGCTGCACAACGTATGATGCAGCTGTTGGCCGAAATTGAACCCGGTTGTACTCTGTCTGGTCCGTTGGACACAGTCAGCAGTGTTGTTTCACATTTGAAAAAATCGCAGGATTATGATCTGATTTTTCTAGATATTCAGTTGGCTGACGGAAAGAGTTTTTCCATTTTTGAAGCCCTTCAGGTAAATATTCCGGTTATTTTTACAACCGCTTTTGACGAATATGCTTTAAAGGCATTCTCGGTTAACAGCATCGATTATTTGTTGAAACCTGTAAACAAAGAAAAACTTCAGGAGAGCCTTGAAAAATACAGAAAAATTAAAAAGCACTTTGCTGGTGAAAATCCAAATACACAGTTGTACGAACTAATCAATAAATTACAGGCACCAACGCAATCTCCTTTCCGTGACAGATTTCTGATTAACAAGGGTGATGCGATGATTCCCGTTAAAGCGGGCGAAGTGGCTTGTTTTTTTGCACAGGATAAGGTGGTATTGTTGATTACGAATGATAACAAACAATTTATAATCCCGCAAACATTGGATGAATTGGAGGCGAAACTCGATCCATTTCTGTTTTTTCGGGTCAACCGCCAGTTTATTGTTGCTGCAGACGCAATCAGGAAAGTGCACAATTATTTCAACTTCAAATTGAAGCTTGAGATAATACCTGATCCGGGAACTGAGATCATTGTCAGTCGTGCCCGAACAGCTGAGTTCAAATTATGGTTAAGCGAATAAACAAATAATGCGCTGTAAATGAATGATCTCAGGAGTGACCACCAATGATAATACGCATTATTTTTAGGTTCAGAATAAAGAACCGGATAATCTGCCATGGAAAAAATTTTCTCCAGAATCGTGTGCTTCGGGTAGGAAGTGGTGGATAGGCTTCATCTTTATATCCTTTCACAACATTTTTCTTGATCATATAACTATCTGTTTATTTGTAATTTAATATGTAAGTAATCATTCATAGTTTGCTGTCCGGATGTTATTCTGGAATCAGCCACCAGAATGGTTTTCCTTTGGCTTTGTAAAGAAACATCACGTGCAAAACCAGTTTAATCCAATGTCCGGCCAATCCTGGTTCACCCATCGTGTAGTTCAGGTCACGGCCCCATTGTGGATATTTCTCATAATCAGGTACTACTGGAAAAACAGTCATAGTAGCTGCCATGCCATCACGCAAACCGTAACCCGATGAAACGATACATGCTGCACCCATTTTGCCCATTGAAGCACGGTGATGATATTCTTTTTTACC
Organism: uncultured Bacteroidota bacterium; assembly: GCA_903957365.1. Taxonomy (GTDB): domain Bacteria; phylum Bacteroidota; class Bacteroidia; order Bacteroidales; family F082; genus CAJBPB01. Next base: position 474 of record CAJBPB010000121.1, on the reverse strand, counting down.
TGTTTTAATTTGTTCGGCAATATTCAACGCGACAATTTTACCAATTACACCCGACGGCATGCCGGTGCGTGGAGCTGTCGGAAATATGGACAATCCATTTTTATTTGACAGGGGTTTCGAAATAGGATGAGGAGGTGCGAAAGCTATCCCGGCAGCGAAAACATTATCATATTTCGGGTTTTTATACGTTGAGGGCCAGTCAGCAACCGACCAATCTTCAAATGGTCTGGCTGTGTAATCAGCATCCACCTTCATAAAACCATTTGGTGCGAATACATCCGATGTAATATCATTGTCTTTGGCGTCAAATGCTTTGAGACCCACACCTGAAAAGGACGGAATCAACATGGCAAAATCAAATTCCTGTGTACCTGATTCTCCATCAAGGGTTTGATAATGCACTTTTCCATCTTCTACCTTCGTAATACCGGCTCTTTTGATCCAGCGTATGCCATATTCAGCCAGAATTGATTC
>CAJBPB010000120.1 GCA_903957365.1 uncultured Bacteroidota bacterium | reverse complement strand
TCGAAGCATGGTTGCTGAGCATGTCGAAGCACGGTTGCTGAGCATGTCGAAGCATGGTTGCTGAGCATGTCGAAGCATGGTTGCTGAGCATGTCGAAGCATGGTTGCTGAGCATGTCGAAGGGAACTTTATAAACTTAAAACTTTTCAATCATGAACACAACAAACACAGAAACAGCCGTCCAAGTTTCAACCGAACTACTCACCGACACCCTAACCGCCATGCACAGGGTAATTTCACCTTACACCGATGGTGACACAGCCATTCGTGACAATTACCCCTGGATCTTCGGACTTGCCATCATGTAAAACAAGCTCGTCAACAACCTCAACAATTCACCCGAACCCATCCAGCACGATTTTGAATGTTCAAAATATGAGCCCTTGCCATCCGTGTAACTCTTGCAGACTTTTGCAAGGTCTGCAAATTCGGCATGTTTGGCATACACAGCCTTTTGTCACTTTATAAAATTGTAAAAGATTTCGAGTTATACTAAAACATAGTACTTTAACTATCAGAATAGTCAAAAACACAAAGAATTTGCTTGTTTACTCTGAGCGTCCCCAGGCTGGTGGCGCTTTTTTTATTTGATCTCCAAAATTAAACTGATTGCCAGTGCTTTGTTAGTATATTTGCAGGAGTACATTGAATGAATCGCTATATGTTTGTATTCATTCCCCTCATCACAAAAACTTGAGTAATTTCTCAAGCAAACATAAAAAAATTGAAAATATTTTAAATAATTAAGACATAATATTCACCAAATGTATTATGAACAAAGGGATGCAGAAAAAAAACAACAGAATTTGACATTTGTCGTAATGCTTTGAAAACTTACTATTTCATGATTAAAAATAGAATTACAAGACCTGATATTTTAAAAACTTATACTTGGAAAATTATAATTATCACATACTCACTTTTTGTTTTTAATCTTTCACTCAATATTTGCTTAGCTCAAACAGTAACACAAATAAACCGCGACAGCCTTTCTGTTATCACTCCAGGTGAAAACGGTGTGCCTTACCCAAAAACAGTAAAAGCCGGAAATCCGACTATTTCGGCCAATCGCTTAGCACAAATTTCTATCGGAGAACCAGAAGTAATTGAAATAGACCACGGAAAATTAAATGTTTTTACTCCCGGACAAGACAGCATACCTTTACCTAAAACCTATATAATACCGGATTCCGGCTTCACCGTGCAGAATGGCGACACTATCTACGCTCCGGTTACATTAACTGCACGATACTCGCTACCCATACCAGCATCTCCACCGCGCTACAAAGACGCTGCAACCTACAACATTCAATATATGAGTGTAGATCAAGGCATGCCTTCCTCGTATGTTTTTGCGATATACGAAGATACGCGTGGCAATATTTGGTTTGGCACATGGGGAAATGGAGTTAGCTGCTATAACGGGAAGACCTTTACTAATTTTACAACGGCAGAAGGTTTGGTAAGTAATAGAGTTTTGTCAATTATGGAAGATGCAGCAGGAAATATCTGGTTCGGAGCCTGGGGAGGAATCAGTTGCTATGATGGGAAAACTTTTACTATTTACACTCAAAAACAAGGATTAGCGAATAATTACGTATGGGAGATAATAGAGGATGCAAATAAAAACATTTGGATTGCTACGGATGGCGGTGTGAGCAAGCTTGAGCTTTCCAATACCAACGTTTCAGACAAGATGTCTCTGCCAGCTAGACAGGCAAACTTTACAACTTTTACAAAGAGAGAAGGCCTTGCAAATAATTATATCCGATCAATAATTGAGGATACCGATGGCAACATTTGGTTTGGAACCTATGGAGGCGGACTAAGCCGTTATGATGGAAAATCCTTTACTAATTTCTCACTGAAAGATGGGCTGCCAAGTAATAAAATAATGGCACTTGCTGAAGACAAAAATGGGATTATCTGGATTGGAACTATTGAAGGCGGCCTGAGTTGTTATAACGGGAAAAGTTTTAAAAATTTTACCCAAGAGGAAGGGAATATTAATAATTATATCTGGTCAATTTTAGAGGACAAAAACGGTAACATACTAATTGGTACTGAAGGTGGCGGAGTAAGCAAACTTGTCCGGAGTAAAAAGGATGGCTCGAATGAAATGTTATTTACTAAAATTACAGAAACAGAAGGTCTTGCAAATAATAGTGTTTGGGCAATTTTTGAAGATACTGGAGGAAATATCTGGATTGGCACAGGTGGTGGCGGAGTGAGTTGCTTTAAGGACAATTCTTTCACCACTTTCACTGAAGCAGAAGGGTTTACTCATTTTAGAGCCAGATCCATTTTAGAGGATAAACACGGAAACATGTGGTTTGGAACAGAAGGTGGCGGCATGAGCAGTTTTGACGGAAAATCCTTTACTAATTATAAAGATAATACGGGACTCCTCAATAATAGAGTAATGTCAATGATAGAGGACGGAAACGGAAACATTTGGTGCGGAATATGGGATGGTGGTGGCGGATTGAGTCGCTTTGACGGAATATCGTTTACAAATTATACTGCTAGCGAGGGTCTTGCAAATAATGAGGTCTATACAATTTTTGAAGATAAAATTGGATCTCTTTGGTTTGCTGCACGGGATAATGGCATTACTCGCTTTGAAGGGAAATCATTTACAAGTTTTACCAAAAAAGATGGCCTCGCGAATAATAACATAAGATCAATCTTAGAGGATAAAGACGGAAACCTCTGGTTTGGAACCTATGGTGACGGAGTAAGTAAGTATGATGGAACATCTTTTACTACTTATACTGAAACTGAAGGACTGCCAAGTAATATCGTTAATGCAATTATTGAAGATAGTAGAGGAAACATCTGGTTTGGTACAGATGGTGGGTTGAGTAGGTTTATATTTGATGCTGCCGAAAATCATGGTGGAAACTTTTTTCGTAATTTCACCATAAACGATGGTCTTCCTCATAATATGGTACTTTCCTTTGCTGAAGATTCAGAAAAGAATCTGTGGATAGGAACCGAAGGCGGCATTACTGTTATAAGTTTGTTAGAAGAAAAATGGGGAAATAGCAAGCCCTCCTTTTTTACATATACGCAGGCAGATGGCTTAAAAGGGCTCGATGTCGTGCTGAACTCAGTGTGCATCAATACTAAAAATCAGATTTGGTGGGGAATGGGTAAGGGGCTTGCCATGCTTAATTTAAATGAATTTGAACTTCCTGCATTGCCACCAGTTATTCAATTCAACGACTTGGAAATTGCAGAGTCGTTTGTAGATTTTCGTCTGTTGGCAGACAGCTTGCAAATGGATAATTTTGCTGAAGTTTCAAAATTTGGCAAAACTGAATTCACAGGAGTTCCGGATTTTTACAATTACCCTTTAAACATAGAATTGCCTTATTTTCTCAATCATCTTACTTTCCGATTTTCGGCCATTGACTGGGCTGCACCACATAAGTTAGAATTCCAATATAAATTAGAAGGTCTGGACAAAGATTGGAGCCAACTCACAAAAGAAACAAAAGCAGAATACAGGAATCTGCCAAATGGTACTTTTACCTTCAAAGTAAAAGCAATTGGCGGAGCACGAAAATGGAGCGAAACTTTTGAATATGAGTTTACTATACATCCTCCCTGGTGGCGCAGCTGGTGGGCTAATGTCATTTATAGTTTTTTGGTAGTTGTGTCCGTTTTACTTATTGTAAAACTCAATAGCCGCCGTCTGGTGCAACAAAAAAAACAACTGGAACAAATCGTAAAAGAGAGAACCTATGAAATTAGTCAACAAAAAGAAGAAATTCAATCTCAGGCGCAAGCATTAAAATCGACCAATATTAAACTGATTGAACTTGATGAATTCAAGCAAAACATGACTGGAATGATTGTGCATGATTTGAAAAATCCTTTAAATGGAATTATTAATGTCCCAAAATCTTACTCCCTTGAGAAACAAAATGACAGGATGAAACTAATAGGGAAGCATATTCTGAATATGGTACTGAACATTCTGGATGTGCATAAATACGAAGAAACAAAAATGGTGGTTGAAAAAAACAACTATTCACTTCTTGAAATTTCACAGGATGCAATAGACGAAGTTGCATTCCTTGCCGAACAAAAACATATTTCAATTATAAATGAAATTACACAAGACGTAGGTATTAAATCAGATAAAGATCTCGTTGACCGTATTTTTGTTAATATTCTCACCAATGCTATAAAATACACCCCAAATAATGGAAATATCAGTTTATCCGCAGCCAAAAACCCTGACAATGATTCACAAGTCTATATTGAAATAACTGACAGCGGACAGGGTATCCCGCAGGATCAACTCTTTAAAGTATTCGATAAATTCGGACAAGTATCTGCAAAGAAATCCGGAAAAGTGCGTTCAACCGGACTGGGACTTACTTTCTGCAAAATGGCTGTAGAAGCTCATGGTGGTGAAATAGGAGTAAAATCTGAGGTAGAAAACTTATCAGCTGGTATTGGAGGAAGAACTACTTTTTGGTTTACTTTGCCAATAGGAAAAATTTCCAATATAAATGAAAAATCACCTGATGAATTCAAGTCTGTTCAGGATTTAAAGAATTCAGTCACTTCATTACTTACCACAAATGATTTACAAATACTTGAACCCTTTTTAATACAATTTAAAACCCATAAAATTTATGAGGTTTCAATATTAAGGAAGATCCTAAAACAGATTGAGGTTGAAGGAAATGAAAATATAGAATGTTGGAAAGAAGAAATGAGTAAAGCAATCAGAAGTGGTAATGAATTGATATATAATGAATTGATTAATAATATACTTTTATAATATAAACTGTTATGCATACACATAAGATACTAATTGTTGATGACGAATTGGAGCATTTAGAAGCAATAGTTGAAATTATTGAAGAAATTGACGAACCATACAGTATTTTACAGACTTTCACAGGAAAGGCCGCAATAAATATTGCTGAATTAGAAATTCCTGATTTGATAATTACCGATTGGGAAATGCCCGGAATGAATGGAATCGAATTGATTAAACAGATTAAAAGCAATGTAATAACTAGGGACATCCCTATAATTATGTGCACCGGTATAATGACCAGTTCTGAAAATCTGGAAACTGCACTTAATGCAGGTGCGAATGATTATATTCGAAAGCCTGTTGACAAAATTGAATTAATAGCAAGATTAAAAGCTAATTTGCATTTGGCTGATAGTTATATGAGAATTAAGAAATTGAATGAATCAAAAGACAGATTTTTTTCAATACTCGCACATGATCTTATATCACCTGTGGGAAATATAAAAGTCTTCCTTGAACTAATTCTTTCTGAACAATCCAATTTTGATCATGAAAAATTATTTAGTTATCTTTCTTTGCTTGGAAAACAAAGTGCTGCGGCATACAGTATTCTTGATAATCTATTAGTTTGGGCTAATTCGCAAAGAAATAATATTGATTTTGCTCCAAAAAAACAACTACTCAATCTTGCAATAGTTAATAATATTGTTTTGTTAGAAAATGTTGCAAACAAAAAAAATATTTTGATAAGTAATGAAATAAACGACCAGTTTATTGCAGTTTTCGATCTACCACTTATTTCAACTGTAATTAGGAATTTACTTGCAAATGCAATAAAATTCACTCCTGAAAATGGAAAAATTGTAATTAATGCTGACCAGGATGAAATTCAAAATTTGGTTTCAATTAAAGATACTGGTATTGGAATAAATCCAGACAGATTAGAAAATCTTTTCGATGATTCTATATTTGAAACGACTTTAGGTACAAATAAAGAGAATGGTTCAGGTCTTGGATTAAAACTATGTAAATACTTTGTCGAACAACACAATGGAAAAATTTGGGTTGAAACTGAGGTTGGAAAAGGAAGTGAATTTATTTTTAGCATACCAATGAAATTGTAAGTCCCTATGTTTGTATCCTTGTTTTAACAAAAGTAGCATAAGCCAAAGAGTATTATTTTTGAGTAGGTAATAATATTCACTAACACTCAATGACTTATGCAAACACAAATTTCGGAATTAAATTTTAAAGGACAAAATA
>CAJBPB010000119.1 GCA_903957365.1 uncultured Bacteroidota bacterium | reverse complement strand
TCAAATGAAAGTTGAAAAACTTTTAAGTCCTGATGCGTTTTTATTCTTTCCATTGAAATAATAGGTTGTTTTTTAGTATATTATCCCCACTCGCTCAAGTCGCTGACCTCGCTTCGTTCGCTTATGTCGCTCACCTCGCTTCATTCGCTAATCCTCTTTTTAAAAACCCTCCACCCAATCCACCCGGGAATGAAGCCCAGTGTGTTGGCCAGTTCATCTGTTAAATCAAATTCACGTCCAAAGTGTGAATAACCTTGGAGCAACTCCATAAAGAACCCCCAAAGAATCACCATGATCAAAGGTAAAATCTGCTTCTTCCTGATAAGCTTGTCCGACCATGCCCACAGCATCAGGAAGGTAAATCCTGCATACATGCCTGTATGTATTACTTTGTCAGCATAAGGAAAGAGTATTACATCAGGTAATCCATCAGAAGGCCAGAGGCTAAGGGTACTGATAAACAATAAATAAATGAAGAAAAATGACTTTTTTATCACTTTGATGGTCCTGAATTGAAACATGTACTATATAATATGAACTGTTTAACGGCAATTTAAGATTTCAATTACCTGATCAATAAAAACTGATTGCAAAATAAAACTAAATTTGTCGCAAAAGTAAAAAACATGATCAAACAGTATTACCAACAATTTCAAAAGTTCTATAAAGGCCCGTTAGGGTTCATCATTGACATTGCCCTTTTTGCAATAATCACCTACACTTTTCACGTTTTGTGGTGGGACTTTGCCAATTTCATTAAATCATTTACTATTGTGAGTTCCACCGCTGACTGGCTTGCCGGACAGGTCTTTGTAAGTAGTTTGTGGATTAACCGGAATATTTTAGGCATGCATATTACCACTGAAGATCCCAACACTATGTGGTTCAGTAATGGTGGTTATGTGTCAGTGGTCGAAAGTTGCTCCGGACTGAAACAATTTTATCAGATCATCGTGCTGTTTGTATTGTTTCCCGGACCATGGAAACACAAGCTATGGTTTATACCAATGAGCTTGTTTATCATGCACTGCGTTAATATTTTACGAATTGTAATACTGTCAGTAACTGTTTTATGGAAACCGGAATACTGGGATTTTATCCATGAATGGATTTTACGACCTGGGTTTTATGTCGTGATCTTTGGTTTATGGGTTTGGTGGGTTGAGGTTTTTCGAAGTGAGCGAATTGAGCGAATTGAGCGACTTAAGCGAAGTTAGCGACTTAAGCGAAGTTTTAACTACCATTTCCAGTTTTCGGGTTTGCTACTCATATTAACTATCATGGCGATGATATGATCATATTTGTCGTTTAATACTGTATGCGCTTGTTCACTGATGTATTCACATTTTAATGCATAATCAAGCCAGACCTGCGTTTCAGCGCCCTCCCCTTCACAATCGGAAAGTTTTGAGACAAAGGCTTTTGGATAACGCCTTTTTCGAAATGCTTCAGCCAGATTTCCTGATACAGAGCGTGATGACCTTCGAATTTGATCAGTCAGAGAATAGGTTTCTTCTTTAGGAAATGATTTTGAAATCGCAAATATTTCCATACCAGCCTCAAATGATAGTAGAAAAACTTTTAAGTCCTGATGCGTTTTTATTCTTTCCATTGAAATAATATGTTGTTTTTTAGT
>CAJBPB010000118.1 GCA_903957365.1 uncultured Bacteroidota bacterium | reverse complement strand
TTCAAATGGTTTCTTAAAAAAGATTTCCCCTTTGTGGGCTTATAGCCTTCTTACATTGTTTTATTCGTTCTTTTTGATACTATTTACTACCACAATTTTTGGGTTAATTAGGTTGTTGGCGTATTTTATCGGGAAAAAGAAAAACAAAATAGCTTTAAAAATTTGCTTATGGCCATTGATTACCAACGCTTTTATTTTTATCGTATATTTTATAATTAAAATGAATAGCAGTTCAAGAGCCGAATGGTTTCATGTATTTGGAACTGCAAATTTTATTTCTGTTATGCTTCTTATTTTTAGCATCTGTTATGCTTTAGCATCAGTATGGTCGATGTATTATATTTTCAAAAACAGGCATGAAAAAATGGCAAAGTTTTTTTATTTTCATTCCGCATTAGCCGCAATACTAAATTTTGTTTTTATGCTTTACTTTTTATTCAATGGCTTAATTGGCATTCCAACTTGGGCATAAATGACTTTATAAAAAATAATAACAAAGCCATAACACGAAATTTAGCAAAAAGCGGTGAAGTGCTAAATTAGAAAGGCTTTGGAACGTTCCAATATTGTCTCGGTTTGATAGTTAACCGCTCTCAATCCGCTTCTTGCCATATTGTCATCCGTCAGCCACCTTAAAAAGCATAATGCAAACCATGTAAATTTATTCTATGAAAAAATACTTTTTAATACCCCAGCCTCCTTTGACTGACAAATACACCTTTCTTGTTGACGAAATTAATGAATTAGGCAACTGGGGGATGACTACAGACATTGATAAAGTTTTGTATAACAGAGACTTATTTGGCGAAGACTTTAATATTGACATTAAAATCAAACTGCTTTTGACTAAAAAGGGGGTAACTTTTGTTGTCCCATTTGGCAAATTCATTACAATAATGAAAATACGCGACGATGAAAATGAAGGCACCATGACATTCTTCGACTATGACGTAGATATGTCGAGAGGTGCATTGGAGATAATGCTTGAAAGTGTTGGATATTCCGCTGCCATAGTCAATGAGTGGTTGAAATTTTATGATTTAATGCACTTAGAGTTTAAGGCAGAGTCCGACAATGTAGTTTTATTAAAACCAGATGAAAATGGTTTTCTATGACTATGATACTCCCCCGCACTGGTGCTGATTTATAATCAGTGCCGTTAAAAATATTATATATAAGTTTGTCAATAAACTCAGTGTCTGTTCAATAAAGTTAGCTGTTTTCAACCCATCAACCCATCAACCTATCAACCCATCAACCTTCACCTCAACCTATAAAAGCTCTCATATTACAAAATTCTCAACAAAGTCAATGAAAGAATATTTGTACCTTTGGAAGGTACTTACCTCTTGATAAGGGAATTCAAAACCGGTAATTAGCAACCTGAATAATGAGAATCGTACATAGAATTGATAATCCCCTTTTTACATTAGTTGCAGAAATGGGTGGATGTATTGTTTTTATCAGACTTGAAACACAGGTTCGTACTGTTCATCCGACACAATTTGTTAATGATGTCGGATTTATTAAATCTTTGAGACATCTTGGATAAAAACAATAAAAACACTTAAATAATTTTGTTAAATTGTAAACCATGAATAACTTACCTCCTGAATGGAAATTGATTGACGAATGGGATAATAACTCCATTTTTGAAAATTCGGACATTAGTTTTTGTGTAAACATCACCTGGACTGAGAATAGCGAATTCCCATTTGCAATAGACTATATTCAAATGAAAGGCACATTTACCATTATTGGAATTGAAAACGGCGCATATTCAACACATGCGTTTTCAAAAAATGAAGCCATTGCTAAAGCAATTGAAATGATGTCTTTCATCGATAAATTTGCATTGAAACAAACCCTTTAATAAAATGACTGATGTTCATTCACCGGCAGTCAGAAGTTTCAATATGAGCCGGATCAAAGGCAAAAACACCAAACCTGAAATGCTGGTGCGAAAATATTTATTTTCAAAAGGCTTCCGCTACCGGTTACATGTTTCAAATCTGCCCGGAAAACCTGATATTGTTTTACCAAAATATAAGACTGTTATCTTTATCAATGGTTGTTTCTGGCATGGTCATGAGGGGTGTAAGTATTTTGTTGTTCCAAAAACAAGAACAAATGAATGGATGGAGAAAATAAACAAGAATACTATTAATGACAAACGAAACTTTGAATCATTGATATTAGATGGATGGCGTCCAATAATTGTTTGGGAATGTGAATTACATCCTAAAAATATTGAAGCAACGTTACTCAAACTTCTAAAATACTTTTATGAGTAGTTTTTTGTTTGTATCTTTCCCAAAATGTCAAGAAGTGTTTAACGTCATATTAATATGAAATTTTTTTGATGAAAGTATTTATGTTTGATAAAATGTTTTATTATTGATAAAAACTTAGTTTTACAAATATTAAGTACTGTATATGAATTATTTACCATGTTCTTCTAAAAATGATCAAATTTCTTTCTTTGAATTTTTTTTAACTTTTGGGTTAAAAAACAAAATGCAATCCGACTATTTTTTGATAATAAAGTGCTGTAGTGCTTATAAATGTTTGAATTAAAAATCGTACCCGTATAATGCAAAAAAAATACTCAGAAATAAAACGTGTTTTAAAAATTGAAATTGATAATAAGTCTGATGATGGCTTTGCTATGCTCACTCATTTTTTACAAAACCATGAAAGTAAAACCAAAATTAATTTTGAAGCGCCAGCTAAAGAATACCTGTTACAAATTCATGAAAAGTTGCAAATATCCCATGAAGCTGATTTTCAGTATTATTTGCCAATTAAATGGGATATCCCATTTCCTCCAATATCAAAACCTAAATTTACTTTTATAGATTTATTTGCCGGCATTGGAGGCATCAGATTAGCTTATCAAAATCTTGGAGGAAAATGCGTATTTACAAGCGAGTGGAATAACCCGGCAAAAAAAACATACGAAGCTAACTTTGGAGAAGTGCCTTTTGGCGATATAACTAAAATTTCGGAAAAAGAAATTCCGGATCATGATCTTCTTTTAGCGGGCTTTCCATGTCAGCCATTTTCAATTGCAGGTGTTTCCAAAAAAAATGCATTAGGTAAAGCACATGGTTTTCTCGATGAAACGCAAGGAACCTTGTTTTTTGATATCGCTCGTATTATTGATCATAAAAGACCAAAAGCATTCATGCTTGAAAATGTTAAGAATCTGGTTTCACATGATAAAAAAAACACTTTTAAGGTCATTTCAAATGCGCTGACTGAATTAGGATATACGATATATTTCAAGGTTTTGGATAGCAAACATTTTGTGCCACAACATCGTGAACGTATTATTATTGTGGGATTTAATAATGAAGTCTTTAAAGGTTCTGAGCGTTTTGAGTTTCCTAAACTTCCAGATCCTACCAGGACGGTTAATGAAATTATCGACCCAGCTCCTGAAAGCAAATATACCTTGACTGATAATCTTTGGTTATACCTTCAGAACTATGCTCAAAAGCACAAGGAAAAAGGAAATGGATTTGGGTTTGGATTAGTTGACCTTAATGGTATAACGAGAACAATTTCAGCTAGATATTATAAAGATGGTTCTGAGGCATTGATACCTCAACCTGGGAATCGTCACCACGACGGCCGAGGTGGCGCCGCGATCGGCCCGCACGCTGCTGACGGAACTGGCGTCCAGCGGGCCCGACGTCATCGTCCTGGAACTGGGTGACGGCCTGCTGGGCCTGTACGGCGTCGACGCCATCCTGAACGATCTGGGCCTGCGCGCCACGTTCA
>CAJBPB010000117.1 GCA_903957365.1 uncultured Bacteroidota bacterium | reverse complement strand
GAAGAATTATGTCCTCAGACGAGGCAAAATCTCCGTTAATAGCAGCGCTGTGGACAGAGATTTTAACGAAGTATGAGGGCTTAATTCACAAAAAAATGCCAAAGGATAAATTTTAGACAATTTCTCAGCTTTCTTTTTAAAATTTTATTTATACCTTTATAGTTACTTTTCAAAACAACAATTCTAAGGAATAAAAAAAACAACGGATGGAAACAAAATACAACAAACTTTTGCATCGTCAGATAAAACATCACTTCGGGTCAGTGGAAAATCTGCCCTTATCGATGCATAATATAATCGCTGATATCAATAGTTCATACGAATATTTTGATGACGATACCCAGTTGCTTCAAAATGCGATTCAGATTAGTTCCCAGGAACTTCGGGATGCTTACCAGAAACACAAACATGATGCGGAAATACTGAATGAAACGCTGTATAAAATCAAAAAAGCGCTGAATGTTTCCAACACCTATCACAAACCTGAGATTAACCATGTTGATGTTACGGTTGCAGATAGCAAACCCCTTTTTGATTCATTAATAAAACTGATTGAAGAGCGTAAAAAAGCTGAAAAAGAATTACACGAAAAGGAACATTTTATCAATAGCATTGCCGAAAACAGCCCTAATTTAATTTATCTGTACAATGTTTCGGATGGTCGGAATATTTACACCAACAGGAGTATAAGTAAAACATTAGGCTATTCATCAGAAGAACTTACAGATGATGATCCTGATTTCTTTAAAAAAATTGTGCATCCTGATGATTTAGAACAATTCGGCGAATTCTATAAACAAATTGACGCCTGGACAGAAGACCAGTTTTTTGAATTTGAATACCGTATTTTAACCAGATCAGGAAGCTGGCGATGGTTCAAAGGGAAAGAAAAGGAATTTCAAAGGGTGGATGGGAAGGTAACCATTCTGATTGGTACAATCGAGGACATAACAGATAAAAAACAGGCTCAGGAAGCACTCAAAGAGAGTGAAACCCGTTTTCGAAATGTGCTGCAGGATATTCAATCTGTTTCCGTGCAGGGGTATGCGCCTGATGGCACCACTCAATACTGGAACACCGCTTCGGAACATCTTTACGGTTATAAAGCTGAGGAAGCAATTGGTAAAAACCTCCTCGATCTGATTATTCCGGATCAGATGAGGGAAGGTGTGAAACAGGCTATGCAAAACATGTCTGTTTCAGGCATACCTATACCTTCCTCTGAACTGGTTTTGCATCGCAAAGATGGCTCTCCGGTTACAGTTTATTCAAGTCATACAATTATTCAGATTCCCGGCAAGGCCCAGGAACTTTTTTGTGTTGATATTGATCTCACAGAACAAAAAAAAGGCGAAAAGGAATTAATCATTGCCAAAGAAAAGGCAGAAGAGAGCGACCGCTTAAAATCAGCCTTCCTTGCCAATATGAGTCATGAAATCCGCACACCGATGAACGGAATACTTGGTTTTGCTGAGCTTCTCAAACAACCCGATTTAACGGGCGAACAACAACAGAAATACTTGCGCATCATCGAAAAAAGCGGACTCAGAATGCTGAATATCATCAATGATATTGTTGATATTTCAAAGATTGAATCCGGACAGATGGAGATGAATCTATCCAAAGTAAACATCAACAAACAAATTGATTATCTCTACAATTTCTTTAAACCGGAAGCAGAAAGCAAGGGCCTGCAATTGACTGTCGAAAACTGGATTACAAATGAGAATGCAGAAGTTGAGACAGATCAGGAAAAACTCTTTGCAATTATATCAAATCTGATAAAAAACGCGATAAAATATACCCCGGCAGGTTCTGTTACTTTTGGCTGTAAACTTAACCTGAACAGGGCAAATATTTTAAATAGTGATTCACCGGAATCGAAGCATTACGAAATTGAGTTCAGTGTAAAAGATACTGGAATTGGTATTCCGGCCGGACGGCATGCAGCCATTTTCGAACGCTTTGTTCAGGCTGATATTGCCGATATTCAGGCCTATCAGGGCGCAGGCCTGGGTTTGTCAATCGCAAAAGCATTTGTGGAAATGCTCGGCGGATATCTATGGCTTGAAAGCGAGCCGGGACAAGGCTCCACTTTCTATTTCAAAATACCCTACAAAACAATTACATCCAGTACAATATTAACAGCTGAAACAGAAAAGAAGGCTGAAATACCTGAAATAACAAAAAAACTGAAAATATTAATCGTGGAGGATGACGAAACATCCGTAATGCTTCTGCATGTTTTGGTCAGACGATTTAGCCGTGAAATTATAACTGTAAAAACGGGCCTTGAAGCCATTGAAAAAATGCAAAACGAGCCCGAAATTGATTTAATATTGATGGACATCAAGCTGGCCGGACCGGATGGACTGGAAACAACCAGAAAAATAAGACTGTTTAATGACAAGGTTATTATTATTGCACAAACCTCATTCGCCTTGATTGGTGACAGGGAGAAAGCAATTTCAGCTGGCTGCAATGATTATATAAGCAAACCAATCAACAAATCGCAATTGTTTCATATGGTAAACAAACATTTAAAATAGTACCCTCATTTACTGGCTGATGTAAACAATTTATCAATAGTATCGCGTACTCTGATGATTTGATAACAATTTGATCTGATGTCTTTTGTTTATTTTCAGCTAGCTACCTGAACAAAGTCTATTTACCTTATCTTTGTGTATAGTTTGAATTAATACGATGCAAAAAAAAAATTCCAATGAATCTGTTTTTTAGCATTTGACATTTCCTTTCCCAAATCTTTGAACTTTGACCTATCATGAAGCCTCCGAAAAAAAATAAAACAGATCCAAAGGAATTCAAAGAAACAGAATTCACCACTTCTGAAAATAAATTCCATTCTCTTGACGATAGTTTTCCAATTGTCGGTATCGGAGCATCAGCAGGCGGATTGGAAGCCCTTGAACTTTTTTTCGGAAACATGCCCGAAAATACCGGAATGGCTTTTGTTGTTGTTCAGCACCTCGACCCTACCCATATCGGGATTCTGCCTGAGTTATTGCAAAGGATAACACCAATGAAAGTATTGCAGATAACTGACCAGATGAAAGTGATACCGAACTGCATATATGTTATTCCTCCGAATAAAATTCTATCCATATTAAACGGTGTACTGCTTTTATTCGATCTGGTTGAATCACACGGACCACGCCTTCCTATTGATCGTTTTTTTAAATCACTCGCTGACGATCAAGGCCAGAACAGTATTGGAATTATTCTTTCGGGAATGGGTTCGGATGGCAGCAAGGGGGCAAAAGATATTATTGAAAAAAAAGGCAAAATCCTGATACAAGATCCCAATTCTGCTAAATTCAACGGGATGCCAGAGAGTGCAACAGAAGCTGTAAATGCTGACATCATTGCACATGCTGAAGATTTGCCGGCCAGATTAATCGCCTGTCTGAAGTATATTCCAGGCATCAATTCTATACCCGTAATTGAAAGCAAAACCAGAAACAGTATTGACAAAATAATTACCCTGCTGCGTGAGCAAACAGACCATGATTTTTCATTATACAAAAAAAACACTTTACTGCGCCGTATCGAAAGACGCAAAGAAATTCATCAGATTGACAAATTGCATAGTTATGTTCGGTTTCTGCAGGAAAATCCAAAAGAGATTGAAATTCTTTTCAAAGAGTTATTGATTGGTGTCACAAGTTTCTTCCGGGATAACGAAGTATGGAAAAAACTAAAAGACTCCGTGCTTCCTGCCCTGATTCAGGAATTACCTGAAGGGTATGTTTTACGGGCATGGGTTGCAGGTTGTTCAACAGGTGAAGAAGCGTTTTCAATCGCTATCATCTTTAAGGAAATTATTGAAAAATCAAGAAAAAAGAAAAATATTACCCTGCAGATTTTTGCAACTGACCTTGATGTGGATGCAATAGATAAGGCACGCAAAGGTTTTTTCAATGCATCTATAAGCGAGCAGGTTTCACAGGAAAGACTAAGTAAATACTTTATTTCTGAGGAAAACGGTTACAGGATAAATTCGACAATAAGGGAAATGGTGGTATTTGCACCCCAAAATGTAATCAAAGACCCGCCATTTACGCGTCTTGATTTACTTACCTGCAGGAATTTACTCATTTATATGGAGCCCGAATTACAAAAGAAATTAATGGCTTTGTTTAATTACAGCCTTAACCCCAAAGGAATTCTGGTTTTGGGAACAGCTGAAACAATGGGTTCTTATATGATTGGATTCAAAGAACTTGATGCTAAATCAAAAATCTTCAAACGTATTACATCCTACCAATCAGCAGAATTACTCGATTTTCCAAGTTCATTTCACCGAAGACAATCAGCTGCAACAATTAAAAAAATGACACCAAAAAATATTGAAAACATTCGAACACTAGCTGATCAGATACTTCTTCAGCGTTTTGCACCTGCCAGTGTTCTGGTAAACAACACAGGCGATATTTTATATATTACCGGGCGAACCGGAAAATACCTTGAACCGGTAGCAGGCAAAGCCAACTGGAATATTTATGCCATGGCACGTGAAGGATTGCGGCAGGAATTACCCGTTTTATTGCGCAAAGCCATGACAAGCTACGATATGATTACATTGCGAAATGTTAAAATCGGCACCAACGGAGGCACACAATATGTTGATCTTACAGTGCAGCAGATCGAAAATCCACCGGCTATCAGAGGAACAATTATGGTGGTTTTCACAGATGTAACTAATGAAATTGAACACACTGCCAACGAATCAAAAGGGAAAAACAAAAATACAGATACCCGCTATGCTGAGCTCGAATTTGAATTGAAACGTTCATACGAGGAACTGAGAAGTCTTCGCGAACAAATGCAAACCTCTCAGGAAGAACTGAAATCGACCAATGAGGAATTGCAATCTACCAACGAAGAATTGCAATCAACCAACGAGGAACTTACTACTTCGAAAGAAGAAATGCAGAGTCTGAACGAGGAACTCCATACGGTTAACCATGAACTTCAAAGCAAAGTGATTGAATATGTCACAGCAAATGATGACATGAAAAACCTGCTGAACAGCACCGAAATCGCGACACTCTTTCTTGACAAGGAACTGAACATCCGTCGTTTCACTGATCCGGTAATCAAAATATTTAAATTGCGCAGCTCCGATATTGGCAGGCCGTTTACTGATCTGGTTACCAATCTTCACTATCCGGAAATGGAAAAACATGCACAGCATGTGATTAAAACTCTTGTTTCAACCGAAGCTGCGATTACAACAAATGATGGGAGTTGGTTCAATGTCAGAATCATGCCTTATCGCACTGTGGATGACCGGATTGATGGTCTGGTAATCACTTTCAGTGATATTACCATTGCCAAAAAGCTGGAATTCGCCCTTAAAAAGGCGAATGAAACTTTAATAAAAAATAGCCTGATCAATGAGAATGAACCCCTGATCTGATTTAAAAAAAAGCACATTGAATCTTGATTCATTAAAGCAGCAAAACATCGTTTTATCTGACAAAGTTAAATTTGAAGTAATTATGCTTAAATTTTTGGGAAATATTTCATTATAAAATTCAAACAGTACCGAACCTGTGATTTCAACTATTACGTTATGAAGAAACGAATACCCGGCACTTTAGATTCAGTCCTACGTCAGGAGGCAGAAAAAAAACTAAAAAGGAAGAGTTCAAATCCCATTGCTCAATTACCCGAATCTGATGTACTTAAACTTCTTCATGAGTTACAGGTCCATCAGATTGAGCTTGAAATGCAGAGTCTGGAACTTAAACGGGCTAACCTCCGGGCAGCTGAATTAGCAACAGAAAAATACGTTGAATTATACGATTTTGCACCCTCAGGCTATTTTACATTATCCAAAAGTGGTGTAATCATTAATTTGAATCTCTTTGGATCACAATTGCTTGGCAAAGACCGTTCCAGTCTTAAAAACAGGTTTTTCAGTTCTTATGTTGACGATAATTACAAATCAGAATTTAACTATTTTCTGGAACGGGTGTCTGTGAGCAACGCAAAAGTGAATTGTGAATTGGTTTTAAAGTCAGATAATCAGAATAAAATTTGTGTTTTTTTATCGGGAATTTCGACTGATAACGGCGAAAATTCACTCATAACTGCCATTGACATCACAAGTCTTAAGCAAACAGAATCCGCTTTGATCGAAAGCAGAGAGCGATTTTATAATCTGGTTGAACTGGCTGTTGACGGGGTACTTATCGGTTCGCCTGATGGATATATAACAGATGCGGACTCATTCATCTGTGCCATGGTTGGCAGAAATAAAGAAGAGATTATCGGCAAACATATCAGCGATTTCTATTTTACACCCGAAAGCATAAAGAAATCACCTTTTGAATTCGACAGATTAAGGAATGGAGAAATTGTAGTAAACGAGCGCAATTTAGTCCGTAAGGACGGCACAGAAATCACAGTTGAGATGCACTCAAAAATGATGCCTGACAAGTCATACCAATCTATTTACCGCGATATTACCGAACGGAAAAAGATGGAAGAGACTTTGCTTGAAAGTGAGTTATTTTTAAAGGAGACCCAGATAATTGCAAATCTGGGAACCTATAAGTTTGATATTACTGCTGATACCTGGACAAGCTCCGAAACACTCAATAAAATCTTGGGAATTGAATCTGATTTTCATAAAACCTTTGAAACCTGGTCTTCTATTATACATCCTGCATATCAACAAGATATGATTAAGTATTTTAATGAAGAAGTCGTTGGTAAAAGAAAACTATTTGATAGAGAATATAAAATAGTCAGGCAAAATGACCAGGCAATCAGGTGGGTACATGGCATGGGGCGACTTCAACTTGATAAAAACAATTATCCGACCCATATGATCGGTACCATTCGTGATATTACCGAAAGCAAACAGGCAGAGGAGGCTTTACAGGAAAGTCACACACTTTTAAGGATTGCCGAAAATACAGCTAAAATAGGCGGCTGGAGTTTTGTTGTGGGAGAAAAAACCATGAAATGGTCGAATGAAGTAGCCAATATTCATGAGAAATCACCTGAATATTCACCATTGATTGAGGAAGCTTTCGAATTTTATGCACCTGAATGGCGGAATAAAGTTTCCGAAGTTTTCTATAACTGTCTTAATAATGGAATTCCATTTGATGAAGAAATGGAAATTATAACTGCATCGGGAAATCGGGTTTGGGTGCAGTCTATTGGTGAAGCGATCAAGGACAAATCCGGGAAAATCATTAAAGTGCAGGGGGCTTTTCAGGATATAAATGACAGAAAACATGCGGATATCATCCTGAAAGAAAACGAAAACAAGTATAAAACACTTTTCGAAGGAGCCGACGATGCCATTTTTATACTTGATGGCGCTAAGTTTATCGAATGTAATCAGAAAACTGAATCTCTGTTTAAATGTAAAAAAGCGGATTTACTAAACCATACAGTTATTGATTTTTCACCAGCTATCCAACCTGACGGACAGGAATCCGCAACAAAAGCGGACGAAAAAATAAATGAGGCTTACAAGGGAAATCCACAGTTTTTTGAATGGAAACACCAAAGTCTGGATGGCCGTTGCTTTGATACAGAAGTAAATCTGAACAGACTTGAACTTCAAGGTATGATTTATATTCAGGCCATTGTGCGTGATATTACCGACCGGAAGATAGCTGAAGCAGAGATAGAAAGTAAAAGCATAGAGGTTTTAAAACTTATGGCCGAAAAGGATAAACTTTATTCGATCATTGCACATGATCTGCGCAGTCCTTTCAATGTATTTCTTGGTTTCACACAAATGATGGCCGAAGACCTTCCCCGGCTTCGTTCGGAAGAAATACAACTGATTGCTAAAATGATGCGTGCTTCAGCCAACAAACTGTATAGTCTTCTCGAAAACCTTCTTGAATGGTCACGTATTCAGCGTGGATTGAGTACTTATGTTCCAAAATCACTACTCCTTAAAAAAACAGTCGCCGAAAGTCTGGTGACTGTAAAGCCAATTGCTGACCATAAAGGTGTATCCATTGAATTTAATATTCCTGAGGAAATAATGGTACTTGCCAACGAAAATATGCTGGGTTCAATTATTCGTAATTTGACGACCAATGCTATAAAATACACGGAAAAAGGTGGAGAAATCAAAATTTCATCCAGAATATCAGAAAAAAACTTTGTTCAAGTATCTGTCTCCGATAACGGAATCGGCATGAACCAATTGATTATCGACAATTTGTTCAGCCTTAACGAAGTAACCAGCCGCAAAGGTACTGAAGGTGAAGCAAGTACAGGTCTCGGCCTGATCATCTGCAAGGAGTTTGTTGATAAAATTGGCGGAAAGATCTGGGTTGAAAGCAAGGTTGATGAAGGAAGCACATTCTTTTTTACCATTCCGGCTGATACAGTTCAGCTATAGAAAAACTGCCAGAAGTCGGTATGCTTTTATAAATAATTTTCATTATTCGACTTGAATAATTTTCATATTACAATTATGAAAGAAATTGTCTAAAATTATCCTTTGGCATTTTTTTGTGAATGATGCCCTCATACTTCGTTAAAATCTTCGTCAATAGCGCTGCTATTAACGTCAATTTTGCCTCGTCTGAAGACTTAATTCTTCAAAAAACTACGCATAAATAAAATCTAGACAGTTTCTAAGTTATTTACTTATCTTTGGAAAACGACATGCACAATATACAGATAACTTTGTTGGTTATCCTTTCCCATAAATTGCAGCATCGAATCAGATGGAATCAGCAAATCCTTTGTCAGATCATACCATAGTTGATTTATTAACTAAAATCAATCTGTTACAATTACGAAATCAAGCTTTGGAACAGCAGGCAGTGTTACTGAAACATAGTGAAGAAAAATACCGGCTTTTGTTTGTTAAAAGTCCGCAGCCTATGTGGATTTTCGATTCGGAAACACTGGTTTTTCTGGAAGCAAATCAGGCTGCCACAGCACATTACGGGTATTCGAATGATGAATTTCTGTCGATGAAAATGAAGGACCTTAGCCCTTCGAATGATGAAGTGAATCTCACAGAACAATGGATTGTAACACAAAATGACTATATCCAAACAGGAGAATTCAAACACATAAAGAAAAACGGAGACATCATCGATGTTGAAATAACAGCATTTGCAATTATTTTCAAAGGGCAGAAAGCATATCACATAACAGTAAATGACATCACCAGAATTAAATTAGCAGAAGAACTATTAAAAGATGAGCATCGTCGTCTTGAATGTATTATGGAAAGCAACCAGATTGCGACCTGGGAATGGAATGTGCAAACAGGTGAAACGATATTTAACGAACATTGGGCCAGTATAATCGGTTATACTTTAGAGGAGCTTGCACCAATCAGCATCAAAACATGGGAAAAATACACTCATCCTGATGATCTCATCCTATCTAATGAGCAATTAGAGCTGCATTTTAGCGGCAAAATCCCATATTATGATCTGGAATGCAGGATGAAGCACAAAAACGGAAACTGGATTTGGGTACATACCCATGGTCTTTTAACAACAAGAAGTTTGGATGGTAAACCACAATTAATGTTTGGCATCCACACTGATATTGACAAGAGAATACTTGCCAATGAATCTTTACTGCTTAGTGAAACCAAGTTTAAGAATATTTTCACACGGCACGACTCTATCATGTTACTGATTGAACCTGAATCAGGATATATCATTGATGCGAATGATTCGGCGGTTGCTTTCTATGGTTATGAAAAAGAGGCGTTATGCCAGATGAATATATACCAGATCAATACATTAGAGAATAAAAAAGTTGTCGAAGAATATCGAAATGCTGTCAGTAATAAAAAGAATTATTTTGTTTTCCGGCACAGATTGGCCAATGGAGAAATAAGGGTTGTTGAAGTTCATTCATCACCAATCCAGCTAGACAATAAAATCATTCTGTTTTCAATAATTCACGACATCACCGATCGCCATAAAATTGAGGAGGCATTGATTGAAAGTGAAGAAAAATACAGGAATGTTTTCAAAACTGAAAGTGATGCTCTTTTTTTGATTGATAAGGAATCCTCTGCAATTTTAGATGTTAACGATGCCGCCTGTCTGCTATATGGTTATACAAGAGAAGAATTACTGAACCTGAAAAACACTGATGTGTCGGCTGAACCAAAACTCACAGAATACGCTACAAATAACTTCATTAACCATGTTGCGTTGCGGTACCATAAAAAAAACAACGGCAATACCTTTCCTGTTGATATTTCGTCAAGTATTTTTACAATGAACAATCAAACGGTTATTTTAGCAGCCGTGCGCGACATCACAGATCGCATTAATATTGAACGTATACTCAAGGAGAAATCAATAGAACTTGAAAATTCGCATGCTGAAAAGGATAAATTTTTCTCTATCATTGCGCATGACCTTCGAAGCCCATTTAACACATTTCTGGGATTTACTGAATTATTGATGGAAGATTTACCAGGCATGAAAGTGGAAGATGCGCAAAATCTTGCCAGTCTGATGCATAAATCTGCCAAAAATCATTATGCTTTACTGAACGATTTACTTGAATGGTCGCTTCAGCAAAGAAAAATTATTTGCTTTAATCCAGGTTCGTTTCTGGTATTGGATGAGGTTCTTTCAACGCTGAAACCATTGAGGATGTTGGCTGAAAAAAAAGAGATCCTGATTCAAACAAATATTCCGGAGAAAATTTCGGTATTTGCAGATATAAACATGTTTAAATCAACTTTGAGCAATCTGGCAATCAATGCGATAAAATTCACACATAAAAAAGGAAACATTTTGATTTCAGCCAGCCAATCCCATTCAGGAATCATTACATTTTCGGTATGTGATTCAGGAATTGGATTAGACAAACTGATGATTGAGAATTTATTCCAACTCGATTCACCCGCAAACCGCAAAGGGACAGATGGTGAAGGAAGCACTGGTCTGGGTCTTATTCTGTGTAAGGATTTCATTGAACAGCACAAAGGCAAAATCTGGGTGGAAAGTGAAATTGGAAAAGGGAGTACTTTTTATTTCACATTAGCTTCAGACCAATTCCAGACCACTGAGGTTTTGAAGACATCATAACCTTGAATAACAAACGCAACCACGGTAAAGCAAAGGAATTTACTGATTAAACAGCCTGTCTGAAATTCGATTATGTGTAAGAAATTGTCAGAAGGTGTAATTTCAATTGATTGGATGTTGTTAACTTTAGTTATTGATTAATTAAAATGAAACTTAAATCAAGTTTAATTTTTGTCATTAAAACCTTTCAGGAAGGTAAAATCACCCTCATTTTTCACATCAATTATACATTTTATTTGCTTTTATTTATCATCTTAAAACGGCTCAGATGCCTTTATTAATAAGCTTTTCCCGAATAATTGCTGCAATAAGTATTGTAGAACTTAATTTTATCGGCTTCTTTATGAATTTATTTTACTTTATCAACAAAAAATTCAAAAAACAATTATATTTGGTACAGGGAAATGAACTGTAAGGGCGAGATTGCTGACTTAATTCACATTTGAATCTGATAATGGTACGGGTGAATTTGCTGTCTGCTCACTTTTCATGATTTCCTAAATTACCTTAATATTTCAAAGATAGGATTTTAATATGTGTTTTAATATATGCTTTTTCCTTAAACCGGTGATTTAGTTGAAAGTTCGCTGTCCTCGCTTATGCATCGATAAAATGCATTTTTAACAGACAGGTACGAATTTTTCGCAAACAGATGAATCACTTGAATAAGCTTCAGATTTTTATTGATTTTTTGCTTAAATGGACAATAAAGTGTTAATAATGAAACTAATAATATACAAAGACAACAATATTGAATTCAAGTCAGATGTTTTATTTCAGCCTATTCACAAGGCATTCGCTGATACAACGATAATCTGCACAACGAACAAAGACGAATTGTTCTCTGTTGTCTCACCTGAAGATACGGATATCATTCTATTGGAAATGATCGCGCCGGAATCAGATGCTATTCAAATTTGCCAGCAAATAAAAAGAGATAAATTCCTTAATGAAATACCTGTTGTTTTTATAATTTCTGACACTACAGATAAAGCAAGTCTCAATATTGCCATTGAATCAGGTGCAGAATCCTTTTTATTGACACCTTATGACGAAACGATCCTGATCAGTCAAATCCGTTTGATGATACATCTTAAAAAAACAAACCGTGAATTAAAATTGGCAAACGAAAGACTGGATTTAGCAGAGAAACATCAATTGACTGATTTCATTAAACCTGGTCATGAGAAAGTTGAAATCCTCTCAATGGATCAACCTACTCCCATACCATCAGAAAACATTATAAATGACACGATTCAATTTGAAGACTTATTCAATCTGGATGAAATTCAACAGATTCAGGATGAATTTGCCAATGCTACCAACATCGCATCACTGATTACAAAACCTGACGGAACTCCCATCACACGTCCGAGCAACTTCTGTCGTTACTGTAAAATAATACGTGAAACTGAAAAAGGTGCATTGTATTGTCTGAAATCCGATCAGGTTATCGGTCAAAAAGTGACTTCTGGAATTCATATTCACACTTGTTTAAGTGGTGGCTTACTGGATGCCTCAGCCAGTATCACCATTGGAAACAAAAAAATCGCTAACTGGTTAATTGGCCAGGTACGCAGCGAAAAACTGAATTATGATCATATCAGTGCGTATGCAGATGAAATTGGTGTCGATAAGGAAGAATTTGTCACGGCTTACAATTCCGTGCCGATTATGACGGAAGAACAGTTTGGAAAAATTGTAAAGGCACATTTTATTATTGCCAAACAATTATCAGACAAGGCCTTTCAAAATATTCAACAGGCACATATCATCGATGATAATCGCAAAATAAGCGGAAAACTGAAACAAACGATGCAAAGTTATCTGGATGTTTTCAACTCGGTATCGGAGGCGATTTTTATTCAGGAGCCGGAAACAGGTATCATTATTGATGTGAACAAAGGAGCAGAAAAAACTTATGGATATGAGCGTGAAGAATTTCTTGGGAAAACCCCATTCAATTTAGCCGCACCCGGACTAAACGATCTTGAAGGCTTACTCTTCAAGGCTCGTGATGCTTTTAAATCGGGGCTGACATCTCAATCCGAATTCTGGGCAGTGCGTAAAAATGGTGAAATCTTTCCAAAAGAAATCATACTGAACAAAGGGCGTTATTTTGGAAAGGACGTTATGATTGCAACTTCACGTGATATCACCCGGCAAAAGGAAACCGACGATCTGATTAAAAAAGACAGGGCTGAATTAAGTTCAATTGTGAACGCCGGCAATATATTCATTATCAAGACTGACCTTAAAGGGAATTACACCTATTACAACCGGTATTTTAAACAAGAATTTGGCTGGATTTTCGAAGGTGATGTAATATCCGGACAGAGTGCTTTCAACTCAATTATTCAGGATGACCATGAAAAAACGATGGATGTCGTTTTCAAATGTATTCAGAATCCAAACAAGACGTTTCAAATTGAATTACGAAAACCGAATTTTAATGGTGATTCATTTACAACACTCTGGGAGTTTATGTGTTTAACCGATTTACACGGAAAGCCTCTCGAAATTTTATGTATCGGATTCGATATTACTGCACAGAAAAAAGCCGAAAATGATTTAAGAAAAAGTGAAGAAAAATACCGTGCACTGGTTGATAACGCTTTTGAAGGAATCATCATTATCGACCTGAATGGAACCGTATTATTTGCCAATCAATCATTAATCAAAACATTTGAATATGAGAGTCTTGAAGATGTAATTGGAAAAAATGTCTTTGAATTTATCGCCCCGGAATCGATTCCGCAAGCCATTGAGGATCTCACTCAGGTAGTTTTGGGTGTTGATCTTGATGTGGCGCATTACTCAGGTATAACCTCAAAGGGGAATAAAATCAGATTCGAAAGTATTGGTAAATTAATTGATTATGAAGGTATTCAGGCCGATTTAATATCAGTTCGTGATACAACGGCTAAAATGCAGGCAGAAAATGCATTGCGCGAAAGCGAAGAAAAATACCGTATGATTGCCGAGAACATGTCAGATATAGTCTGGACTTCCGATCTGAATTTCAACACAACCTATATGAGTCCTTCGGGCGCGAAAATGTATGGTGCTCCTTTCAATGAATATGCCGGATGGCCACTTGAGAAAAAAATCGCACCCGAATCAATCAAAAAACTAAAACAGTTCCTTGCTGAGGAACTCGAAACGGAAAAAGATCCGGATTGCGACAAAACCAGATCACGTATCATCGAAGCGGAACATTACCGTGCTGATGGTTCATCCATCTGGCTTTCCTTACATGTTTCATTTCAAAGAGATTCTGAAGGTAATGTATTAGGAATACATGGAGTTACCCGGGACATTAATGACCAGAGAAAAGCAGAGGAAGCCTTGCGTGTGAGTGAGGAAAAATACAGACTGATTGCAGAGAATACTTCCGATGGTATTCTTATTCTGAACGCCAGACGTCAATCCCAATACACCTCTCCTGCGTATTTGAAACAACTTGGATATTCAGCTGAAGAGTCTCCGGTTTTTAATACCGAAACAATGTATAAAAATATTCATCCTGATGACCGGGATGAATTATTCAAAAACATTTATGAAGCAATCACACAAAAAAAAAGTGGATTAACCTATTCCTACAGGGCAAAACACCGCGGAGGATATCATATCTGGCTTGAGGACAATGCACGGTTTATGTATGATGAACACGGGAATCACACAAGAACATATATTATCTGCCGTGATATAACGCAGCGTAAAATTACCGAAGAAAAACTGATCGAAAACGAAAACAAATTCAGGGCGATAACACAAACAGCCAACGATGCCATTTTGGTCACAAACAGTGATGGCCTGATAATTTTCTGTAACCCGAAAGCACTGGAGATATTCGGTTATGAAGAAAATAAATTTCTGAACCAGCCTTTTGCACATATTATGCCTGATCGGTACCGCTTTGATCATCATAATAGTTACAATGCTTTCATCAATGAGAAAGTTGGGCATGTCATGGGCAAAACCCGCGAATATTTTGCTTTGAGAAGCGACGGGACTGAATTCCCTATGGAAATCTCATTGTCAAACTGGGAAACATCATCAGGTGTTTTCGTTTCTGCCAACATACGTGACATTACGGAACGCAAAAGGAATGAAAAAATCAGAAAAGTCCAGCACCGGATAACTGCCGCTGCGCTTGAAACCCATGACTTAACTGAACTTATGAGCACTATTCAGTTACAGTTGAACACAATTATAGATGCTACAAATTTTTATGTAGCAATTTATAATGATAAAACAGGCATGCTTACCGCACCCTTTGTAAGCGATGTTAAAGACAAGGAAAACGTTTGGCCAGCCGACAAATCACTTACAGGGTTAGTGATTAAAAAGAACAAAGCCATGCTGTTAAAACGCAGCGATATTGAAGAACTTTATAAAAGTGGTGAGGTTATTTTAATTGGTAAAGAATCTGCCTGCTGGCTTGGGGTTCCATTACACACGGATAGTAAGACAACCGGCGCATTTGTTATTCAGAGTTATAACAATGAAAATGCGTATAACGAAAATGACCTTGAAATACTGGAGTTTATATCACATCAGATCAGTATGGCCATCCTCAGAAAAAAGGATGAACAACTAATCAGTCTTTTAGGTAAATCAACTGAACAGAGTCCGGTGAGTATCATCATCACCAATCGCCAGGGTGATATTGAATATGTTAATCCTAAATTTTGTAAAGTTACAGGATATACATTTGAAGAGGCCATTGGAAATAATCCCCGAATCCTGAATTCAGGTCACCAGAAGACAGAGGTTTACGATGATCTGTGGGATAAATTAAATTCAGGGAATCAATGGTTTGGAGAACTACACAACCGGCGCAAAAACGGTGAACTCTTCTGGGAAAACATAAGCATTTCACCGCTTACCAATCAAGCAGGTGAGATTACACATTTTGTCGCTGTAAAAGAGGATATAACCGAAAAGAAAGCCCTGTTCGAAGAGCTTGTAATAACGAAGGAAAAAGCACAGGAAAGCGACCAGCTTAAAACCGCTTTCCTGAATAATATTTCCCATGAAATACGTACTCCTTTCAATGGCATCCTCGGCTTCCTTTCATTGATTAACGAAAAGGACATAACCACAGAAGAACGTGAGCAATATATTGATATCATCAATATGAGCGCCGAAAGATTGCTGAACACAATCAATGATATTGTAGAAATTTCCACTATTCAGGCGCACCAGACTAAAGTTGTGAAAGCGATATCCTACATCAGCAATCTTACTGAAAGATTATTTGAAAAACACAAGACAGAAGCTGAAAAAAAAGGTCTCAAACTAATTCTGAACCATCAGTTTTTAAACCATGACGGATGTTTCTATACGGATGAAGGAAAACTTTTTTCTGTACTTACCAATCTTTTAAACAATGCGATAAAGTTTACGAAATCGGGCTCGGTGGTGTTTGGTTATGAGAAATCCGGCGATAACGTTAGGTTCTATGTGAAAGATACCGGTGTTGGAATTCAAAGCCACAAAAAGCAGACGATCTTTGAAAGATTCATGCAGGGAGATGTTTCGAATACGAGAGAATTTGAAGGTTCCGGATTGGGACTTTCAATCGCGAAGGCATATGTCGAATTGCTGGAGGGAACTATCTGGCTCGAAAGCGAGCCGGGCAAAGGAACTGTTTTTTATGTAGAGATTCCTTTCCAGGCTGTTATCTTTAAAAAAGCGAATAACCTCACCGGTATTTCATCACCATCCAATGATGATCAGCAAAAACCTGTGATACTTTTCGCCGAAGATGATGATATTAATTTCGACTTCACAAATGTATTGCTGCGTATGGCAAATTACACAGTGATTCGCGCCCATACAGGTGCAGAAGCAATCCGGTTTTGCCGGAATCATCCTGAAATTTCGTTGATACTGATGGATATCAAAATGCCGGACACGAATGGCTATGTTGCCACAAGCGAAATCCGGATTTTCAATCCCGACGTCCCGATCATTGCTGTTACTGCCTATTCCCAGCCCGGCGATGAAAAGCGTGCGCTAGAAGCCGGCTGTAACAGTATGCTCACCAAACCTGTTTCAAGACATACTCTTTTAAATACTGTAAATTCCTTCCTTAGAAAATAATTGAATATGCTATGAAAACTGGCAATTTTAATAAAATACTTGAGAATGCACCAATAGGTTTTGCAAATCTCAGACAAACGGTTGACGAATCCGGGAAAACTGTTGACATCGTCATCATCGAAGTAAACAAAATTTTTGCAATGCTGATTGAGCAGTCTGCAACTGAAATACTCAATAAAAGTATCGTACAGATTTTAACAACACTTTCAAACAGCAATACAAACTGGATGAGTTTATTCGAAGACTTGCCCGCGGATGGCTCTGACGAAATCGAAATCAATGCCGGGAAACTGAATAAGGTATTTAAATTGCAGTTTTACAGGCTTGAAAAGAATTATTTTGCAGCCATCCTTACCGACATCACGCAGGAAAGACAAATGAATGAAGAACTTGAAAATTTCTTTTCGGTGAATCCTGATTTGCTGTGTATTGCTGACTATGAAGGAAACTTTGTCAAAACAAACGCGGCATGGTCCGATTTTCTTGGATATCCGACCGACGAACTGAAGCAGAGGAGGTTTTTTGACTTCATCCACCCTGAAGATGTACAACCCACGATAGATGTGCTTTCAAAACTATCTGACCAGGAAACACTGCTGAGTTTTGTAAACCGTTACCGCAAACAGGATGGTACCTATCGTTTTATCGAATGGAGGTCATATCCAAAGGGAAAAAGAATTTATGCGGCGGCAAGGGATATTACCGACAGAAGAGAAACCGAAAACGCGTTACGAATCAGTCTTTCAAAGTACAAGATTCTTATCGACTCATTTCCTATAGGGATTACCGTTTCCGATTCTCAGGGACAAATTATTGAAACCAATGAAATTGCAGCACAATTATTGGGTATCACCCGCGAAGAACAGGAGAAAAGAAAGATCAGCGATGATGAATGGAAAATTATCTCAACCAGTGGAACACCCATGCCTGTTGAAGAATATGCAAGTGTACGGGCATTTAATGAAAATAAACTCATCTCCAATGTAGAAATGGGGATTGTAAAAAGCAAAGACCAGATCACCTGGCTTAATGTGTCTGCTGTTCCGGTGCCAATCGAAGGTTATGGTGTTGCGATTATTTACAACGACATTACCCATCAAAAAATGGCTGACATTGAACTCAAAGAAAGTGAAGAAAAACACCGTGTTTTATTCATGAATTCGCCTGATTCCTATCTTATTATTGTAGATAAAACTATAGTTGATTGCAACCATGCAACCGAGGCAATGCTTCGGGCAGACCGTTCACAGATAATCGGGAAATCACCTGATTCCCTCTCGCCCGAATTTCAACCTGATGGCAAAAAATCATATGAATCTTCTATCGAAAAAATGGACTACGCCTTAGAAAAAGGCTATATGACATTTGAATGGATGCACAGAAGGTTTGACGGATCTGACCTGTATGTCGAGATCTCAATCGCGAAAATGCAGTTATCAGGGAAACCGGCGTTATTTATTACCTGGCGCGATATCACCAACCGCAAGCAACTCGAAAATGCCCAGACTTTTCTCTTACATAGCGGACATCCGGGATCTGGTGTTGATTTTTTCGAATCATTGGCTCAGTATCTCGCAGTAAATCTTGAAATGGAATATGTGTGTATCGACCGACTGGAAGGAGATGGTCTGAAAGCACAAACTGTTGCCATTTACAATGACGGAAAATTTGACACCAATGTTTCCTATGCATTAAAAGAAACACCTTGTGGAGATGTCGTCGGTAAAACCATCTGTTGTTTTCCGGAAGATGTTTGTCAGTTATTTCCCTATGATACAGCGTTGCAGGATTTGAAAGCAGTAAGTTATGCCGGCACCACGCTCTGGAGCTTTGATGGCAAACCAATCGGACTTATCGCTGTTATTGGCCGTAAACCACTTAAAAACATTTCGCTGGCTGAAACTCTGCTGAAACTTGTCGCTGTACGTGCATCTGCCGAACTGGAACGTAAACAGGCACAGGAAACACTTCACAGATCTAATTTATACCTCGAAAACCTCATCAATTATGCCAATGCCCCCATCATTGTCTGGGACCCTAAATTCAACATAACGCGTTTTAATCATGCTTTTGAGTACATTACAGGATATTTTGAAAATGAAGTGCTGGGACAATCTCTCGAAATACTTTTCCCACCTGAGCTTGCTTCAAAATCAATGGATTTGATCCGGAAAACACTTACAGGCGAACGATGGGAGACTGTTGAGATCGAAATACTGCATCGTGATACTTCTATCCGGACTTTGCTTTGGAATTCAGCCACACTTTTTGAATCTGATGGTGAAACACCGCTTGCCACCATTGCGCAGGGGCAGGACATTACTGTCAGAAAAAAAATGGAGAATGAAATCCGTCAGAGCGAAAATGAACTCAGGGAGCTTAATGCAACAAAAGATAAGTTTTTCTCCATTATTGCCCATGATCTCCGCAGTCCGTTCAACGCATTTCTTGGCTTTACCGAACTGATGGTAGAGGAACTGCATACCATGAGTATCGGTGAAATTCAAACCATTGCCGAAAACATGAAACGTTCAGCCATTAATCTGTTTAATTTATTGGAAAATCTGCTCGAATGGTCACGCGTCCAGCGCGGGATGGTCTATTTTGCTCCTGAAACAATCAAACTCAGGGAGCTGATTACAGATACATTGTTGACTTTTTCGGATCTGGCGATGAAAAAGGAAATTTCAATCCGTTTCAATGTTCCTGAATCACAGCTTGTTTATACCGACCATTATATGTTGCAGACAGTAATTAGAAACCTGATTGCCAATGCCATTAAATTTACAAACCGGAAAGGGGAAGTGATCATTACTTCAAAGTCAGCTGATAATGAAAAAATAGAACTGACCGTAAGTGACAATGGCATTGGAATGAGCGAGCAACTGCTGGATAATCTTTTTAAAATTGACAAAAAATCAAATCGAAAAGGTACCGAAGACGAACCTAGTACGGGTCTGGGGCTCTTGTTGTGTGATGATTTTGCTTCGAAAATGGGTAGTGAAATAAAAGTAAAAAGTATTGAGAATGAAGGTAGTTCGTTCAGTTTCGTAATTCCTGTCCACAACCATACCATTGTTCAGGAGAAGCCGGTTGACCTTGAAATTGAAATTGTTCCCAAACCACAACACAATTACAAAATATTGATAGCCGAGGATGATGAGGCTAATTTCACTTATGCGAAGATCTCTATGTCAAAGACCAATAACAAGATTATTCATGCCTCAAATGGAGAGGAAGCCATTGAAATCTGTCGTTCCACCAAAGATATTGACATGATTCTGATGGATTTAAAAATGCCAGTACTTGATGGTTTCACTGCCACAACAGAAATCAGAAAGTTCAATAAAAACGTACCGATAATTGCACTCACAGCATTTGCTCAGCTATACGATCGCGTCAAAGCGATTAAATCAGGCTGTACCGATTATCTTAGCAAACCTGTGAAAAAAGATGATTTACTAAAATTGATTGACACTTATTTATCAAAAAAGCCAGACCGGCAAAATTGAAGTTGCAGATCAAAATAAATTGTACATGTCAAACCTGATGAAAATCAGACCAAATTTACACCTTGAGATAACGCATTATTGCAGAATCATTCTATCTTTGCCATCAAATTGAATAACGAATGTTTGTTGCACAACAATTCTTTTCAGACTCAGAATCATATAGATATATTGTTTTAAAGACGGTTTTTCAACCGTCTTTTTTATTTTTTACCCACAACTATGAATAAACTAATTTACCGGAAAGCGACACTTGTGCTTGAGGACGGAAGCACATTTGAAGGCAAATCATTCGGGCATGAGGCCCCGGTGGCAGGAGAAATTGTTTTCAACACTGCCATGACTGGTTATCCTGAAAGTTTAACCGACCCCTCCTATCGTGGTCAGATTATTGTGCTCACCTATCCTTCGATTGGCAACTATGGCGTTCCGGCTAATACCATACAAAATGAACTTTCAGCTTTTTTTGAATCAGACCGGATTCACGCAAAGGGATTGATTATTTCAGATTATTCCGAAAGTTACAATCACTGGAATGCAGCAAAAAGTCTGGGCGAATGGCTCAAAGAAGAGAAAATTCCAGCCTTGTTTGGTATCGATACACGCCAGTTAACCAAACACATCCGTGATCATGGGTGTATGCTCGCCAAAATTATATTTGATGAAGATCTTCCTTTTGATGACCCTGGTTTGCGTAATCTGGTGAGCGAAGTAAGCACCTCCGGAAAAATCGTTTACGGTGATGGTGATATCAGAATCATGCTCGTCGATTGCGGTGTAAAAAACAATATCATCCGATATCTGCTTCAATACAATACAACGGTAATAAGGGTTCCCTGGGATTATCGCTTTCAGGAGGATGAGTTTGACGGATTATTCATTTCCAATGGTCCGGGCGATCCTGTGCAATGCAATCAAACCATTGAGAATCTGAGAGACGCTTTAAAAGCCGATTATCCGATCTTCGGAATCTGTCTGGGTCATCAGTTGCTGGCACTCGCATCGGGAGCACATACCTATAAACTGAAATTTGGTCACCGCAGTCACAACCAACCCGTGATTCAGGCCGTGACACCTCATGCCTATCTGACATCACAAAACCATGGTTATGCAGTGGATAATGAAAGTATTCCGGAGGACTGGAATGCCTTTTTCATCAACCTGAATGACAACAGCAACGAAGGACTAAAACATAGTGTAAAACCTTGGTTTACAACACAATTTCATCCGGAGGCATCAAGTGGCCCAACCGACACATCTTTCTTATTTGGTGATTTTATCAAGGCAATTGAAACATGGAAAAAATAAAAAAAGTACTGGTGCTGGGTTCCGGCGCACTCAAGATTGGCGAAGCAGGTGAATTTGATTATAGTGGCTCGCAGGCTCTGAAAGCTTTGAAAGAAGAAGGAATCACAACGGTTCTGATCAATCCGAATATCGCGACGGTTCAAACATCTGAAGAAATTGCAGATATTATTTATTATCTGCCTGTGACAGCATTTTTTGTTGAGAAAATCATTGAAAAAGAAAAACCGGAAGGTATTCTGCTCGCTTTTGGAGGCCAGACCGCTTTAAACTGCGGCATTGAATTGTATCAGACCGGTATTCTGAAGAAATATAATCTTAAAGTATTAGGCACACCGGTAGAAGCGATCATCGAAACGGAAGACCGCGAAAAATTCGCCAATCTGTTACATGGTATCGAAATCAAAACACCCAAATCTATTGCTGTGACATCAATGGAAGATGCTTTGAAAGCCGCCGAAACGATTGGTTTTCCAATGATTGTGAGAGCGGCATTCACCCTGGGCGGACAAGGCAGCGGGTTCTGTAACACCATGCAGGAACTCAGACAATTAACCGAAAAAGCATTTTCATATTCAAACCAGGTTTTGGTTGAAGAATCGTTGAAAGGCTGGAAAGAGG
The DNA here is from genome assembly GCA_903957365.1 of uncultured Bacteroidota bacterium. Lineage (GTDB taxonomy): Bacteria > Bacteroidota > Bacteroidia > Bacteroidales > F082 > CAJBPB01. The sequence goes on along the minus strand of CAJBPB010000117.1, from coordinate 12,113 downwards.
TTGAATATGAAGTAGTCAGAGATCAATACAATAACTGCCTGACGGTGTGCAATATGGAGAACTTCGATCCGCTTGGCATACACACAGGTGAGAGTATTGTGGTGGCTCCATCCCAAACGCTGACCAACAGCGAATACCACAAATTGCGCAAAATATCTATCGAAATTGTTAAAAGAGTGGGTATCATCGGAGAGTGCAACGTGCAATATGCCCTTGATCCCCATTCGGAAGATTACCGTGTAATTGAGGTGAATGCCCGTTTGTCGCGATCGAGTGCACTGGCTTCCAAGGCAACCGGTTATCCGCTCGCTTTTGTGGCAGCAAAACTGGCGTTGGGATTTGGACTACATGAGTTGAAAAACAGCGTCACCAAAACAACCCCGGCCTTTTTTGAACCCGCTTTGGATTATCTTGTCTGTAAGATTCCCCGCTGGGATCTGAATAAGTTTCAGGGCGTGTCAAAGGAAATTGGTTCCAGCATGAAAAGTGTGGGGGAAGTGATGGCCATCGGAAGATCATTTGAAGAATGCATTCAGAAAGGGTTGCGGATGATCGGTTCGGGCATGCATGGATTTGCAGCAAACAAGGAATTGGTTGTGGAAGATATTGAATCGTCACTTTCCAATCCGACTGACACGCGTATTTTTGTGATCGGACAGGCTTTCAAAGAAGGCTGGACAGTAGAACAGGTGTATGAGAAAACAAAAATCGACCGTTGGTTCCTATCCAAACTGATGCATATCCATCAATTAGAGATGGAACTCACACAGTTTTCAGGATTAGAATCTCTTCCTCTTGACATCCTTCAGGAAGCCAAGAAAGCTGGTTTCTCTGATTTTCAGCTTGTCAGACTGTTGTTTAAATCGGAAAACATGGGCCGTAATGACAACGATATACTGAAAATCAGACAGTATCGCAAAGACCGTGGTGTGGTACCATTTGTGAAACAGATTGATACACTGGCAGCGGAATATCCAGCAGCTACCAATTACTTATATCTTACATACCATGGTGCAGAGCATGATATCGTTTTCGAAAATGACAACCGGTCTGTTATTGTTTTGGGATCAGGTGCCTATCGCATCGGAAGCAGTGTCGAATTTGACTGGTCAGGCGTTAATGCCCTGCAAACCATTGAAAAATCAGGTTTCCGTTCAGTAATGATCAATTACAATCCTGAAACAGTGAGCACTGATTACGATGTTTGCAACCGATTGTATTTTGATGAACTGAGTCTGGAACGCGTGATGGATATTGCAGAACTTGAAAATCCATTTGGCGTGATTGTTTCAACTGGCGGACAAATACCCAATAATCTGGCAATGCGTCTGCATAATCAGAACATCAAACTGCTTGGCACATCTGCCCAATCGATCGACCGGGCTGAAAACCGGTACAAATTCAGCGAGATGCTCGATAAAATTGGTGTTGACCAACCATTATGGAGAGAACTTACGGATATGAAGGGGATTTTTGAATTCACTGAAGAGGTTGGTTATCCGGTGCTTATCAGACCTTCGTATGTACTTTCAGGTGCGGCAATGAACATTGTTTCAAACAAAAGTGAGTTACAATATTTCCTTGATCTGGCTACACTGGTATCTAAACAATACCCCGTAGTTGTATCAAAGTTTATGACCGATACCAAAGAGATTGAAATGGACGCCGTTGCTGACAAAGGAAACATCATTCTTTATGCAATTTCGGAACATATCGAGTTTGCCGGCGTGCATTCAGGCGATGCCACCATCATGTTTCCTCCACAAAAAGTGTATGTGGAAACGATCAGACGTATCAAAAAAATCAGTCGCCAGATTGCGGAAGAATTACAGATCAGCGGACCATTCAATATTCAGTTTCTGGCCAAAGACAATGATATTAAGGTAATTGAATGTAACCTGAGGGCATCCAGAAGTCTGCCTTTTGTTTCAAAGGTTTTAAAGACAAATTTCATCGACTATGCCACCCGGATCATGCTTGGGCAAAAAGTAGAAAAACCAAATAAATCACTCTTTGATATAGATTATATTGGTGTAAAAGCACCGCAGTTTTCTTTTTCACGGTTAAGTAAAGCTGATCCTGTGCTGGGTGTTGACATGGCTTCCACAGGTGAAGTGGGCTGTTTGGGAGATGACTATTATGAGGCTATATTGAAAGCCATGCTATCAGTCGGGTACCGGATTCCAAAGAAAAATATTCTGATATCTTCAGGCCCGATGCGCTCTAAAACGGAACTCATCATCAGCGCCAATTATCTTGCGACCAATGGTTACCAGCTTTACGCGACCAAAGGTACACATCTGTTTTTTCAGGAGAATAATATCCCGTCTATCATGGTAAACTGGCCCGATGTGAAAGAAAGTCCGAATGCCTATGACCTGATCCGAAGCAGACAAATCGATCTGGTGATTAACATTCCAAAAGATTTAAGTGAGGAGGAACTTGACAACGATTACACCATCCGTCGTGCTGCGGTTGATTTCAATGTGCCATTAATTACCAATGCGCGTTTGGCAAGTGCTTTCATTTATGCCATTTCGAAATACACCATGGAAGATTTGAAAATAAAGAGCTGGGGAGAGTATTAAAAGTGTAAAGTGTAAAGCCCAAAAGGTAACAGCCATTGACCTTTCAAAAGGAATCTTGTATCTGGCAAAAACCAAAATTCAGTGAAGAAGAGCAGGATTTCTGCAGATAAATATCAATAATGCATAATATGAAACAACGTATTGCACTGATCAGTTTGCTGGTGTCCGATTATGATGATGCCATTCATTTCTATACAGATAAACTGAATTTCACCCTGAGCGAAGACACGCAACTTACCGAAACAAAACGATGGGTTGTTGTCACACCACAGGGTTCGGAAGGTTGTTCACTTTTGCTTGCACAGGCATCCGACAACGAACAACGCAGTTTCATCGGCAATCAGACGGGCGGGCGGGTTTTTCTGTTTCTTTATACCGATAACCTTGATCGTGATTATATGAATCTGCTCAAAAATGAAGTAAAAATCATCAGGGAACCATCCAATGAACCCTATGGAAAAGTATTGGTTTTCGCTGATTTATATGGCAATCAATGGGATATGATTGAACCAATAGAAAGCACTAAGTGAAAAACAAACTTAAGTCATCTGTTTCAAATCCTGAATGGTATCATGTAAAAACGATTTTACCTATTCTTATGTTTACCGGACTGATATGTCTGGGGGCCCAAATCCGTATCCCGACCGGCCAAACGCCTATTGTGATGACAACAGTGTTTATTTACCTGGCCGGATTGATTCTAGGAAGAAACAAAGCATTGATTGCCACAACTATGTATGTTCTTTCAGGTCTTGCCGGATTACCGGTATTTTCGGGAGGCAGCGGTGGATTTCAACATATCTACGGACCAACCGGTGGTTATCTGGTTGGATTTATGGCAGCGGCCTGGCTTATTGGAGGAATTTCGGAAAGATTCAGACATTTCAGTTCAGATCTCGTCGCACTGCTTACCGGGTCACTTACGATCCATAGCCTGGGTATCATGTGGATGTATTTTAATTTTCCTGAATTATGGATCAGCACCAAAGCAATCTATGTAAATTACATTCTGGCTGATTCGTTGAAAATCCTGTTTGTTCTGATTATAACTCCATGGTTAAGAAAAATTCTTTCCAAAGAAATTTTGAAGTGATTATATAACCAGCAATATATTCAGATTAAGTTGAATTCTTAACAACTTACTGTTGCAAAATGAACCAGGTGATTTAAAAATCCATTCGACCCTAAAACACTTTAAGAAACTGTCTAGATTTTATTTTTGAGTAGTTTTTTGAAGAATTAAGTCCTTAGACGAGGCAAAATTGACGTTAATAGCAGCGCTATTGACGGAGATTTTAACGAAGTATGAGGGCTTAAATTCACAAAAAAATGCCAAAGGATAAATTTTAGACAATTTCTAAGTCTAAAAATTAGCGTATTTTCGCAATAGCTTATTAATGAAGTATGAAAATTGTAAAATACAACTGGATTATCAAATCAGCTGGAAAAATTATTAAACGATTTTTTCTTGCATCAGGTGTATTTTTCATTCTTCTGATTGTACTTAGCTTTACTGATTACCCATATTTAATGTATCACTGGCTTGGTACAAGTGAGTGTAAACCTGTAAAATCTGCTGATTATATTGTTGTTATGGGCGCAGGTGGATTACCCGGTCCAGAGAGTCTGCTCCGGTGTTATTATGCTGCTTCTGTGGCAGATAGCTTTCCTGATAGTCGCTTGATTATAGCATTTCCGGTTGAAAAAGATGCTTTCGAAGGCAGTGAAAACGAATTGATGGTGAAAGAGCTGATTGAACGTGGTATTCTTCCGGGAAGGATTCTAACTGAAACAAATGGAACAAATACTTACGCACAGGCCAAAGAAATAGCTGGTCTGGTTCACGACGCTGATGCATCCCTGTTGATAGTCAGTTCACCTGAACATATTTACCGTTGTATCAAAACCTTTCGGAATCAAGGATTTACCGATGTAAACGGACTTCCCACATTTGAAAACCCCACGAACGACGAAATATTCTCTTCACCTTCTGACAAAAATAATATACTGAAAAATGCTGAACGAAATGTCTCCTTACGGTATAATATGTGGAGTTACTTACAATATGAAATCATGGTGTTGCGCGAAGCAACAGCCATCGTCTATTATAAGCTCAAAGGATATATCTGATTTTTACTCAATAAATTTCGTGATTGAATTTATTTTCTGGTATTAATAGAGTGCCTGAGATTCAATGTAGCAGAAGCATTTATTCCTTGTAATGAAACAAGAATCTTATTAATCCAAAGGATAAAATTGAAAAAAGGAGGAAAAATTTATCATTTTCCCTCCTTTTAAACAGGACAACTGCATTACTGAAAATGTCAGAATATCCTATATAGAATTTTTTAGTTCAGCACTTCATTTACCAAACGGGCGGCATCCTGCAACTGAATGGCTGAATACACTTTCAGACCAGATTCATCGATGAGTTTTTTACCTTCGACCGCATTGGTTCCCTGTAAACGTACGATAATCGGTACTTTGATTTCTCCAATATTATTGTAGGCATCGACTATCCCTTGTGCTACACGGTCACAACGAACGATACCACCAAAAATATTCACCAGAATGGCTTTCACATTAGGGTCTTTCAGAATAATACGGAATGCTTCTTCAACACGTTTGGCATTGGCAGTACCTCCTACATCAAGGAAGTTGGCCGGATCACCACCCGACATTTTGATCATATCCATTGTGGCCATGGCAAGTCCGGCACCATTGACCATACAACCGACATTACCATCCAGTTTCACAAAATTAAGATCATATTTAGTGGCTTCCACTTCAATCGGATCTTCTTCGGTAAGGTCACGCATTGCGGCGATATCACGATGACGGTATAACGCATTGTTATCGATTGTAACTTTCGCATCAGCCGCAAAAACACGGTCATCTGCTGCTTTGATTACAGGATTTATTTCAAACATACTGGCATCTGATCCCAAAAAAGCATCATAAAGCGCATGTACGAATTTTACCATTTCCTTAAAAGCAAGGCCCGACAATCCCAGGTTAAACGCTATCTGGCGTGCCTGAAAACCCTGAAGCCCAACGATTGGATCAACCTCTTCATGATAAATCTGCTCAGGTGTCTCTTCGGCCACATGTTCAATATCCATTCCGCCTCGGGGTGAATACATGATCATATTGCGACCGGTAGCGCGATTCAGGAGCACACTCATATATATTTCGCGGATATCTGATGTACCGGCATAATAAATATTCTGTTCGATCAAAATACGGCGAACGAGTTTACCTTCCGCTTTTGTTTGTGGTGTGATGAGCATCATACCAAGAATATCACCCGCATATTGCTCTACTTCGGCAATCGTTTTGGCAATCTTTACTCCACCACCTTTGCCCCTGCCACCTGCATGAATCTGTGCTTTCACAGCCCATCGGTCAGAACCAACTTTTAACTGTATTTCTTTTGCAGCCGCAACGGCCTCTTCCGGACTATTGGCTACAATACCGTAAGGTACTGAAACACCATAAGTACTTAATATCTGTTTTCCCTGAAACTCGTGTAAATTCATAGTAAAATAGGTTTGTAAAGAATTTATTACAAAGTTATAAAATAACTCAAAACCTCAAACTTAATTATCCTTTTCAACAGAAAATAAATGAAACAATACGCACTGATTGTCATTATGGGATCGCAAACATTCCAATGCCGATTTTTTCTATTTTTGCAGTCACAACAAACAATATGATACAGGCAAGCGGCATACACAAATCTTTTGGTAAATTGAATGTGATAAAAGGCATTGATATTCAGATCGCCACTTCTGAGATTGTTTCTATTGTGGGCGCTTCCGGAGCCGGAAAATCAACCTTGCTTCATATCATCGGTACAATCGAAAAAGCAGATGCCGGAAATATCACGATCAATAAAACGGATGTCAGTAAACTGAATCAGAACGAGTTGGCCGGATTCAGAAACAAAAAAATCGGTTTTGTCTTTCAGTTTCATCATCTTCTTCCCGAATTCACTGCACTCGAGAACATTTGTATTCCTGCATTTATTGCAGGTGTATCAAAAGAAAACGCGCGCAAAGAGGCAATGAAACTTCTTACATACCTGAACTTAACCGATCGTGCCGATCACAAACCGGCTGAACTCTCAGGAGGTGAACAACAGCGTGTGGCTGTGGCGCGTGCCTTAATTAATAAACCCGCAGTTGTCCTTGCAGATGAACCATCGGGAAATCTTGACTCAAACTCAGCAACGGATCTGCATAACCTGTTCTTTAAGCTTCGTGATGAATTTGGCCAGACTTTTGTTATTGTAACCCACAATCCGGAGCTGGCAGCTATGGCCGATCGTAAACTTACAATCACTGATGGAAAAATCAGCAATATCTCTGTCTCACAATAAACAAGACAATTTTTCGTTCAGACAATCAATCTATTTTATTCAGATTATGCATAAAATCAAGCAGATACTTACAATCGTTTTCTTATTCTCACTGTTGCTGACAGGTATAACCACCCTTGCCCAGGAAGAAGTTAAATCGTATGAATCAGTCATTAAATCGGCAAATACCAAATTTGCAGAGAAAGATTATATAAGTGCCAAAACGTATTATGAGATGGCTCTGCGATTCAATGCGGAAGACACCTACGCTAAAAACCGTTTGGCCGAAACATTGGTTTTGCTGAAGAAACAGATGGAAGTGCAGGAGTTATTTTACCAGCATCTTGATCTGGCCGACCGTTTGCTTGGCGAAAACAAACCTGAAGAAGCATTGGCCGAATACAATGAAGCTTTGAAAGTATTTCCTAATGACAAATATGCTCTCAGTAAAGCTGCCAAAATAAGCGAAACATTAAATACAGAACGTCAGAAAATTGACAATTACAACAAAGCCTTAAGCCTTGGTCAAAAACTCCTTGGTGAGCAAAAATACGAAGAAGCGATTTTTCAACTGAACGAAGCCAATACGCTTATCCCAAACCAAAAAGCAGTAACTGAGGATCTGGCTACGGCCAATAAAATGCTCGCTGCACAAAAAATCACGCAGGAAAATTTTAATAAATTCAAACTCGAAGCTGATCAGTTTATTACCCGACGGGAATACCAGAAAGCCATCGAGAAGCTTAATCAGGCGCTTCTGCTCATTCCAGATGACGCAAAAACCCAGGCACAACTGGCTGAAGTTAGTCAGCTCAACGAAAAATCGATGCGTTACAACGCTCTCCTTGCCGAAGCTGATAATCTGTACGGTGAGAAAATGCTGGAGGAAGCACGGGTTCAATATGATCTCGCATTACAAGCCTGGCCTGAACAATCCTACCCTGCCGACATGATCAAAAGGATTGATCAGACGCTGAGCAGCGAGGCTTTTGTTAAAAACGAGAACTTCAACAAAATGATAGCCAGTGCCAATCAGCTTTATGCAAATAAATCATACGAACCTGCTCTGGCAGAATATATCAAGGCTAATGCCATTAAGCCGGAAGATGATTTTGTAAAGCAACGTATCAGTGAAATTGATGGCATCATGCTGGCTCAGAAACAAATGATTGAAACGAATGCCAGATATGCAAAGCTGATTTCAGAAGCCAAAACAAATTACGATGCAAAACAATTCGAACCAGCCTTATCGGCTTATCGCGAAGCTGCAATTCTGAAACCAGAGGAGGTGGAACCAACTGCAAAAATCAAGGAAATAGAGACTTTGCTTTCAGATTTAAAAGCCAGCGAAGCTTTACAAAACAAATATGATGCCCTTATCAAATCAGCTGATGAACTTTTTGCTGCCAGTCAGTTCCCTGAAGCAAAAACGAACTATACTGAGGCTGCGTCTTTGATGAAAGACCAGGCTTATCCGTTGGCCCAGGTAAATAAAATTGACAAACTTCTGGCTGAAAACGCCCGCATTAATGTTATCGAGACACAATATGCTGCACTGATTGCTACCGCCGATCTGGCTTTCAATGAAAAAAAATGGCCGGAAGCCATTGACGCATATACTGAGGCCCAAAAAGTGAAACCTGAAGAGCAATATCCTGGTAATCAAATCAAACTTGCACAGGAAACCCGCTCTCAGATTGAAAAAGAGAATGCGTTGGCAACACAATACAATGACGCCATCACTCTTGCTGATAATCATCTGGCGAACGAAAAATTCAACGAAGCCATTGCTTCTTATCAGACTGCACTGACCTTTAAACCAAATGAGAGCTATCCGCAGACACAGATTAACTTCATCAATGAAAAAGTGAAACAATTGAATGATGCCAAAGTACTTGAAATAAAACTGAATGAATTAAAATCACTCGCTGAATCAGAATTCACAAACAAGAATTATGAAAATGCAATCGTTCCATTAAATCAGATGCTTGGCCTTGATCCGACAAATACCTATGCAACAGCAAAAATTGCTGAGATCAGACTTATTCAGGAAGCAAATGCACGCGAAAATCAACGTATGTATGATGAGAGCATCGCGGTTGCCAATAAAAATATGGACAATAAAGAATACAATCAGGCAATAACCGACTTTAAAACTGCACTAAATTACAGACCTAACGATCCTTACGCAACTGAAAAAATTACGCAGATAGACAATATTCTGCGTGAGAAATTGCTGTTGCTTAAAACAGAATATAACAGACTGGTGACCGAAGCTGACAGACAATTCAATACAAAAACATACGATAAGGCAGTTGAATTTTACCTGCAGGCCGAGATTGCAAAATCCGACGAAACTTATCCACGCGAACAAATTAAAAAAATATCCAAAATCATTGAAGACAACAAACTGTTTGAATTGAATTCAGCCAATCTGATTCTGACCTCCAATACTGCAAAACGATTCGAGTTTAAACCTGTGGATGTGATTGAACGCCGTGGTAATTATATCCTTGTCAAAGCCCGGAATACCGGCACAAAAAGTTTCCCTCTTTTGGTTAGTTTTGGAAGTAAAAGTGGAAAAAACGGTGGATTTGTTCTTCCTATACCGGAAAATGGCGAGTTCAATGATTTTATTGTCCGTATCGGTTCCCAATATAAATGGTTTAGTGAAGACAACACCTGGATCGAAGTTTATCCTGAGAATGGAGAAGTGGAAGTTGGTCTGATGCAGATTTCGAAGAGCGAGTAGAGGGAAGTTCGGAGTGAGCTAAAGTGAGCTAAAGTTCGGAGTTAACGTGGGAATGAGTGATAAAATTGCCTGAAGTATTTAACTTAGGAAGTCAATATATACTCAATTTTATGGCTTTACGGCTCCAGCGAGACATTACAAATTCAAATGGTAAAGAATTGATCCTATCTGATAAATAGTCAGTTGGATTATTTGGGTTTCCGAAATAAAAATTTACATTTGATATATTGAACAGCAAAACAAACTGTATAGCCAGGCCATGATCATGAATACCATCGGATTTTATTTGGATGAATTAAGGAAAAGGGCTGATTTTGGTTGGTTTGCTGATATACATTTTGCCTATATAAACACGAAGTATTCATCACAGTCATGTATTGCCATACATTGTGTGTAATTTAGGGTGACCACAATGAACAACTGAAACCATTCAAGAAATCTTTTTTAATAAACGAACACATGACTAATTTTTTTGCAATTTGTTTGACAATTTTAAGCTGCTGTTTGTTAACTTCATGCGGAAATATGCCCTTTTCAACGACTTCGGTTAGTCAATCACCTGCCAATGAAGTCACTACCAGAAAACTATCTATTGTCGAAAAGCTTAAAGAAAATTCTCAACTACCTGTTGAAGAAAGGATAGCACTTTATCATAAACTCAAAGAAGAAAATTCGGGACTATATGATTTTGGCAATGAAACAGAATTAACGCTATACGGTTACTCGTTTTTATGGGAAAGCAACTTAACTGAAGCTATTGCAATTTTTAAACTCATTATTTCTGAATTTCCTGATTCGGCTAATGCATATGACAGTTTGGGTGAGGCATATCTTCAGGCAAAAGACAGCATTCAGGCACTTCAAAATTATGAGAAATCATTGCTGATGAACCCTGATAATTTTCATGCAGAAGATGTCATCGAACAAATTAAATTTCCAAATATTAAACCTTTATCCGCACAAGAAAAATTTTCGAAGGTCTATGCCAAAAAAGATTATACAGCAGATTTAGACCAATTGGGTCAAAAGTTATTAGCCATTCATCCACATGCACTAAAATTTATAACAAAAGACCAATTTTTAAAAAATATTGAAAGTAAAAAATCATTGATTACTGAAAAAACCACCTATGCTGAATTTGCCTGGCATTGTAATGCTATCATTGCAAGTATAGGCTGCTCTCATACAGCTTCTTCAACGATGCAAAATGACTACCATATATTTTCAATGTTACCTTTGGAGAATAGTTTTCCATTACAGGTTAGATGGGTAAATAAGCAATTATTCGTAGTAAACCCGATGAATAATTCTGATAAGGTAAAAGTAAAAGACGAAATTTTGAGTATTAATGGCATTGAAACAGCAAATCTTATATCAGATATTTACGAACACATCGCTGCACAAGCCAATATCCAAACCTATAAAACACAACATTTCAATACCTATTTTGCTGCTTTAATACCCTATGCATTAGGATTGCCAGATACTTTTGAAATTGTTGTTAAAGAAAACAGTGGTTCAATTAAATTGCATAAAGCCAAAAAAATGGCAACTGAATTGTATGATCCTTCAATAAACAGTTGTTTAAAAGATTTGTGTTCAGAGGTTTTAGATGCAAAAACTGCTGTTTTAACTATCTCGTCTTTCAATTATTATGAGTGGAACAATTATCCTGTTTTTAAATCTTTCCTTGACAGCAGTATGCATAAAATCAATAATAAAAAAATTGAAAATCTAATTATTGATGTGAGATACAACAGAGGCGGTTCTCAATATCCCAGCATTTACCTGCTACAACATCTTATGGATAAATCTTTTACCTATTACTCAAAAGCAGAATTCGAAGGAAAAACAGATAAGATATATGGTGAAGAAATTATTTATCCTCTTGAAAATCGTTTTAAAGGGAAAGTTTATTTTCTGATTGATGGAAATGGAAATTCTACCACCGGGCATTTCATGAGTTTAGTGAAAGTACACAATCTAGGAACAATCATTGGCGAGGAGTTGGGTTCTAATCAATTCTGTACGGCCGGACAAACGCTATGTCGCTTGAATAACACAAAATTAGTGATCTCTGTAGCGAATAATACGCATATATCTACAGCCACAAAGTTGCCTGATGAAACAGGGATTCTCCCTGATTTTTTTGTGACACAAAATATAGATGATTATTTAAACAAAGTGGATGCTGTAAAGAAAATGAATTGACCATTGAGATGATTGGAAAAATTTATGGATCAAGATGCTTCCGTACACCGGAAATTAATGAAAGGTCTACACAATGTGAAGATTGTGCCTTAGTATGCACTGGTTGGAAAAGGGATTGCAGAAAATGTATTTCCGCCAAACTCGGCTCCACGATTAACTGCATTATTGCAGAGATCGGAAGAGCGTCGTGTAGGGAAAGAGT
>CAJBPB010000116.1 GCA_903957365.1 uncultured Bacteroidota bacterium | reverse complement strand
CCTCCTGTCAAAAATACAGCATAGTATGAATAGTATTGGCCTGTGTCTGTCTGGATTTTTACATACAGGTCATCAGGCAACTGATAATTCCAAATCGATCTGTTTGTCGGATTAAAAGTCAGGTTCGAAAAACCCTGGCCTGAATAAAGAATCGGTCCTGAAATTTCAGGCATATTTTCAAGGGTTATACTGGAGCTGCTCACCGTGTCGGGTTTTGTTCCTTGTAAAGTCCATTCAGCACCTTTATCAATCCCTGTATAGGTATTTATATGGACGATCAAACTGTGCCAGTAAAGCTCAGAACTGACAATGGTAACCATGAAATTTTCAGGAGTTGCTGCGCCATCTGGAGAAAATAATTCATACGAACCATTTGAAATACAGGTTGTATCAAGAAAGGTTTTTCCATCCTTTCCAGAAAGAAAGACAATGGCAGGAATTTGATCCGGGATGAATTTATCGGTAAAATTTATTGTCAGAACAGGTTCTGATGGTTTGGGGTCATTCTTGTCCTTTTTACAGGAAACCACCAGAAGCAGCATTGCAAATAAAAATGGAAAAGTGAAATTACTTGTTTGCATATTTTTATTGAATGGTATTAAAAACTTTCATTATCGGTTTTCTGTCAAGATTAAAATCTCTTGTCAGACCCAATGCGACAGAATAAGAAGGTGTCAATTGTTTTCCGTTGTAGTTTTTAAAGACGGGGATATCGCATAACAAAGAAAGATTCCATTTTTTGGCAAGTGAATAATTCAGTTGTGGTGAAAGTATCAGTAATAAATTTCCGGTATTTGGTCTTTTAACCTCATCATCAGCATCTTCCCATCGATATTCGCTCCTCAGTTGTAATATTCCTATGAATGATTTTACGATCTGTTTCGAAACAAATACAGAATTCATAAGCATATCACCATATTTATAATTCAATTTGTCTTCGTAATTATGGTCAAAACGATTAATTGAAAACAGTCGCATTTTAAGCGACGGGAATCCTTTATTTAAAAAAAGCATCCCCGAAACTGCAAAAGCATTTGTAGATGGTTGCACATCCCGCGATAACTGAACCCCATCAACAACCTGCGGATCACTGCTAAAAGGATAACGAAATCCGGCACCCACTGTAAGCTCAAATTGTTTGGCCGGCTTTACCATAGCTCCGTATTTAACTGTTACACCACCTGTTGAAAGTCCGTAACCTGTTTCAGCATAATCAACATTCTTAAACTCCTGTGTTTTATTGAAGAAATATCCAAGATCCGTTTCCAGTGTAAGTCTTTTACTTATCCCATAACCAAAAGCTATTCCTGAAAAATTGTAATTTGATGAATTTAATGCAAGATTTTCAGTTGTTTTTGATTTTCCCTGGTAATAAGTATCTGAATAATTGTGTCTGTAATAGGCAATAAAACGGAGACTGTTCTTATTTAAGACACCAACATACACAGAAGCGCCAACCGGACTACCTGTTGAACAGCATTGTGAATAGATTGTACCGGCAGAAACTAAAAAACCAAGAAGTAATAAGAAGGATAATAGCTTACTGAACATTGATCGCAATCTCTTTCGATGCTGTATTTCCTTTGTCATCTTTCACTTCGCAGGTAATCATGAACTTATCTGCATGACAAACAGTCCATTTGACACTTGATCCGCTTCCGATAAAAGAACCATAACTTGCAGTCCATTTATACGTAAGTCCTGATCCGGTTGCGCTCGCTGCAACAGTCGTAATTCCATTTATGGGTAAAACAGTATCTTGTGCGACAAGGCTGACAAATTTAAATTCAGTTGAATTGCTGTTACCAGGTTCTACTGAGGCTTTACCGCATGAACCTAGCAAAATTGTAGTCAAAATGGCAGTTAAAAAAAATAGTTTTTTCATAGTTCTGAGAGTTAAAAAAAACAAACATACACAAAAACTAATTGACTGTGCGATTTGTTAAGAAAATTTCGATTTCAATTTAAAAAATATTTTTCATTCACTGCATCTGAATTTCATTTGATTTTAGTGTTTTCTTTATTTGAATTCATCCAAATAATTATCAAAGCAGAAAATGTGATTGATTTATTTTTATTTTTGTTGGGATTCGGTTCGGGAGAATCGGGCGACATACTAAAATAACAAAATTTATCAATAATGGAACAAAAAAACGCAAACTATGGTCTGGGAATGACTGTATTCGGATCCATCTTCTTCATTTTTGGATTTGCTACAACCTTCATCATCACCCTCAGCGGTAAAGTAAAAGATATTTTTGAGTTAACGGAGTTCAATGCTCAGTTGCTGAGTTTTGCTTTCTTCATTACTTACTTTTTTATTTCGATCCCGATTGGATTGTACATCAAGAAAATAGGTTACAAAAGCGCCCTGATTACAGGTTTGCTGCTTATGGCAACTGGTAGTTTCCTGTTTTTTCCTGCCGCAAAAGTTCCATCATTTCCATTGTTTTTAGCTGCAACTTTTGTTCTTGCATCAGGTGTAGTATTTTTACAAACGGCAGCCAATCCCTATGTTACAGCATTAGGTTCTGAGGAATCTGCCGGAGGCCGTTTAAATCTTGTACAGGCGCTCAACTCTATTGCCACCATGGTTGCCCCATGGATTATTGCAACTTTTATTTTTACTGGTGCAAAAGAGATGTTAACAGCCGTAGAGAAAGCGCAGACAGTTCAGATGCCTTTTATCATCATAGGTGTTATTGTCGTTCTTGTTGCCATTGCAATATTTCTCACCAAACTACCAGATGTAAGTGGCGGATCAACACAAGAACGTAAAAGTGTATGGCGTTATCCACATATGTTGTTAGGCGCATTAGGTATTTTCTTTTATGTTGGCGCTGAAGTGGGAGTTGGCGGTCTGATTCTGAATTACTTAAAAACATCAGTCAATATTGATCCTGCCATTGCCGGAAAATATGTTGCCATCTATTGGGGAGGAGCCATGATAGGAAGGTTTTTCGG
>CAJBPB010000115.1 GCA_903957365.1 uncultured Bacteroidota bacterium | reverse complement strand
GCCGGAATAGTGTTTCTATCAGTCCATGATGAAATAATAGTGAAGGATCAGGAAAGGCACCAAGCTGAAAGCATATTTCGTTCAATACTGAATAAGGAATTTAAATTTTATCAATTAAATATTAAGCAGCAAGAAGCAACGGGAACGGCCAAGCCTGCCAGCCTGCCACCCGTTGCCAATGCTGTTTTTGAAAACAACAAACATTTACAAATATGAAAGGACATACAAACAACCCAAACGGACGTAAAAAGGGCGTGCCAAATAAGAGCACTGAGGAATTAAGAGCATTACTAACCAGCTTTATAGAAGCCAATATAACCGACCTTCAGGCTAATTATAATCAACTTGAGGCAAAAGATAAATTAGCATTTTTTGAGAGATTGATAAAAATGATATTGCCACCACCATTGACCGAATTGGAAAGGCTATCAGACCAGCAACTAGATGAATTGATTAACAAACTTAAAATTCAGAACAATGCAGAGCAAAACGAGGATCCAAAAGCTGAATGAAGCCAAAAGATTATTGAACAACGAACCGGAACCAAGAGCGCCAAAATTTTGGTACACGATAGACGGAGTGAGTCCACAACCGGGATATCCTGAAGAGGTTCAGCCACAAGACACTGTTCATCACATTGAAATTGTAGACGGAATTAAGCCAAAAGATTTTGAATAATTATTTGTAATTAGACTAAATAATGATTATATTTGTCCTTGAATTCATCATTTACCGGCCACCCCGAAAGTGCAATGAATTATTAAAACTGTGACTACCGGCCACCCCGAACGATCAGGAAACAAACAGATTTAATAATTTTAAAAAGGTAAAAAATGAATCAAATAGAAATTGATGCTATTCAGCAGGAAGCTGATAAGCTCACTAAAAAGTTCAAAGACCAGATAGAACCACTCCAAAAGCAAGTTGATGCATTGGATATTCAGGTTCAAAAGAACCAATCCCCTTCCTTCAGTGGATCAAAACAAGCTCAAATAGAGCAAGTGATTAAGAAAGCCGACTGGATTACGCGTTATAAGGAAACCAAGCGCGGCGGAGTTATCGACTTGAAAGGAATCGACTTAATGAGTACAAAGGAAGCCGGAACGGTTACACGTGTCACAGATACGATACAACCCGGATTCACTGATTTTAAGTACGTACCAGGAAGAAAACTTCATATTCGTGACTTATTGCCACAAGGCACCACCACAAGCAGCACAATTTGGATGCCTTATGAAGCAAGCATTACGAACGGAATCGCTAGAGTTGCGGAAAGTGCATTGAAACCCGCTTCCGATTTTACCCCTGCAGTTGTGAAGTGGACTATTGAGAAAATAGCTACATGGATCAAATTTAGTGAAGAGATCCTTGAAGACATGCCACAATTTACCAGCTATCTGACAACCAGATGGATTGAATTACTTAAGCAAGTTGAAGACAATAAACTTTTGTACGGTTCAGGAAATAGCGACATTAAAGGCCTTACAGTATCCGCCGCCGCTTATGTTGATGCTTTAGCAAGCGCCGCCGTTGATAGATGGATGGTTTTAGATGCAGCAACTACACAAGTACAAGTAGCGAACTACACACCTAATTTTATCCTGATGCACCCGACCGATGTTATGAAGCTTCGCCAGACCAGAGCCACAACGTATGAATATATCATTCAGCCGGGAGCCCCGATAATGATAAACGGAGCTGTAGTAATTCCGACTAGTGCAATGGTAGTAGGTGACTTTTTAACAGGCGACTTCGCAATGGGTGCCCAATTGTGGGATAGAAAAGCCGCGAATATCACCCTTTATGATCAAAATGAGGACGATGCCAAATATAACAGAGTACTTGCCGTAATAGAAGAAAGGCTTGCTTTAGTTACGTACCAGGCTAGCGCGTTTTGCTTTGGAAATTTTGATGCAGCATTAGCCGTTGGGAGTGCATAAAGAAATTATCTAGTGTCATAGATAATAGATTAAATTGTTTTGAGTAAAACAGAAAGACAGCCCCGGAGCGGAATCCGTGGGCTGTTTTTTTATGCTTAAAATAGGGAGTTAATTAGTGAAAATGTATGTAGTTATGTATGTAAAAGAAAAAAACCGTTTGTAAGTGTTTAATTTACAAGCGGTTAATTTTCTACATTGTCACCCGTAGGGGATTCGAACCCCTGATTTCAAGGATGAAAACCTTGCGTCCTGGGCCAGCTAGACGAACGGGCGGTTTTACTTTGTTTGAGAGTGCAAAAGTAGAAACTTTTTTTAAACTGACAATACTTTCGTAAAAAAATTATTCTACGTCTTCTTTAAGTATATCCTGCTGAAACTGAAACCCTAATCGTTTTCCGGTTTTCATCGAAATGGCATCCAATGTGTTTTTCATTTCATTTACAGTTACCATTTTTACAGTTTCGTAAGGCGGAGTGAGTAAATCGAAATTGATTGTGTATTTGATGGACGCTTCAATAATTTGTTTTGCGGCTTCGGGATTCATTTCGTTTTTTCCAAAATCATTGTAAATAAAACCGAGTTCCCTTTTTCCTTCAATGAAATAATGGTTGTCCTTATTGATAAATATTCTGCCAATCAGGTAGCCTATATCATTGAATCTGTTATATTTAAATGAATCAGACAGAAAATTGTAAACATTAATGATGCCACAGTAGGAGCGATCTTTGTTTTCGCGGATGTAGGGTGTACGCATCACTTCATGATCACGTGAGAATTCGAAAATATTGGTATGCATCAGAAATAAAAGTATATCTGCTCCAAATTTCAATTCAATTTCAAAATCTCCACGATAACGGTTCTCAAATGCAACATTTCTGTGGCTTTTTACCTCCTCAGCCTTCAGTGTATAGTCTTTGGTAAGATCCTCAATAACTCTTTTAAACATCCTTAATGAAGTAAGTGTATTTGAATACACGTCCTGTTTAAGAGTAGATTTGGCGATCAAAGCCTGAAAAAGTTGATCACGGGTAGTGTTTGACTCCATATTATTCAAATGTAAATGACAATTGGAAAATTTTATTCTTCAGTTGATCTGTCCCAATATTTTCGCCTCCGCTTTTAAGAATGTTAAAAAGGCCGTAACCCATCTTAACTTCTGTTCCGAATTTAAAATAGGTAGTATAAAAATCAAACCCAACGCCAACTTCAACACCAAGATCAGAGCGGTTTGTTGTGAATCCCCCAACATTTTTTTTCTTTGTTGAGGCGATATCCATACTGTATTTAGGTCCTGCCAAAAG
>CAJBPB010000114.1 GCA_903957365.1 uncultured Bacteroidota bacterium | reverse complement strand
TGAAAAGGAAAAACGGGCTGATGAACTCATTATTGCCAACAAGGAACTGGCATTCCAAAACAGTGAGAAAGAAAACCGTGCTGATGAACTAATCATTGCAAACGAAGAACTTCACTTTCAGAACGAAGAGAAGGAGAAACGGTCACAGGAATTAATTGTCGCCAATAAAGAACTTGCCTTTCAAAACGTTGAAAAGGAAAAAAGAGCCGCCGAATTAATCATTGCAAACAAGGAACTTGCGTTTCAAAACGATGAAAAAGAAAAAAGAGCGGCCGAATTAATCATTGCCGGTAAAGAACTGGTTTTTCAAAACAAAGAAAAAGTCAAACGGGAAACTGAAACGAAAGAACTCGAAACATTCAGTAATACAGTAAAATTAGCTTCACAATATTCGCTAAGCCTGATCGAGGCCAGCCTTGACCCATTGATAACCATCAATACCAAAGGCAAGATCACAGATATGAACGAAGCCCTTGCAAATATTACAGGGATTACACGTGAAGAACTCACCGGATCAAATTTCTTCGATTATTTTACTGAACCGGAAAAAGCACGTGAGGTTTATCAAAAAGTCTTTTCAAAAGGTTCGGTTGCCGATTTTCCACTAACTCTGCGCCATAAAGCCGGTAAACTTACTGACGTATTGTTCAATGGTTCAGTGTATAAGGATGACAGCGGGAATGTGCAGGGCGTAGTTATAGTGGCACGAGATGTTACCGCGCAGAAACTGGCTTCAAAATATGCGAGAAGCCTGATTGAAGCCAGTCTTGACCCTCTTTTCACCATCAATCTTGAAGGTAAGATCACCGACATGAATCTGGCCTCAGTAAATATCACTGGTGTACCAAGGGAGCAACTGATCGGGTCCGATTTTTTCAATTATTTTACTGAGCCTCAGAAAGCAAAGGAAGTATATCAGGATGTTTTCGCCAATGGCTATGTTTCTGATTTCCCTTTAACAATACGAGATGGTAAACTCACGGATGTTCTATTCAACGGATCGGTTTACAAAGACGATCAGGGAAATGTGTTGGGTGTTGTTGTGGTAGCAAGAGATATAACCGAGCAAAAAAGAATCGCCACGGAACTCACCGAAGCAATCGTGTTTGCTGAACTCGCGACAGCATTCGCCGAGGAAGCGAAGATCAAGGCTGAAACACTTATGCGTACAGCCGAAAGTGCTGTGAAAGCGAAACAGCAGTTCCTTTCGAATATGAGTCACGAGATCAGGACACCAATGAATGCGATTATCGGATTCACCAAAGTGTTACTGAAAACCGAAGTTAGTTCAAAACAAAAAGAATATCTGCAGGCAATTAAACTGAGTGGTGACTCGATGATTGTGCTTATCAACGACATACTCGATCTGGCAAAAGTCGATGCCGGAAAAATGATTTTTGAGCAGGTTCCCTTTAAAATGGCCATTTCACTTTCGGCAATGCTGCATCTTTTTGAAACAAAAATCCGTGAAAAGAATCTGGGTCTGATAAAAGAATACGACAAAAATATTCCTGAAGTATTGGTTGGCGACCCGGTTCGTCTGCATCAGATTATCCTTAATCTGGTGAGCAATGCGGTGAAATTTACGAATAAAGGAAAAATCACTGTCAATATGCGGTTATTGAAAGAAGATGCTGAGAAAGTCACCATTGGCTTTTCAATTTCTGATACAGGCATAGGTATTGCCGAGAATAAAATCGTGAAGATTTTTGAAAATTTCCAACAGGCTTCCAGCGGCACATCACGATTATACGGAGGTACAGGATTAGGATTAGCCATTGTGAAACAATTGGTTGAAGCACAGGGCGGAAGTATTAAAGTAAAAAGCAAGGTCAATGAAGGTTCAACTTTCAGTTTTGAGTTGAATTTTCTGAAAACGAAAGCTGATGCTGAAATCGATTTAGGTTTATTGGAACTTGATGCCGATATGAAAAATATTTCGGTTCTGGTTGCTGAAGATATTCCGCTCAATCAATTACTGATGAGAACCCTGCTCGATGATTTTGGTTTTGAATGCGATATCGCTTCCAATGGAAAAATAGCCATCGAAAAACTCAGGAACAAATCCTATAATATTATTCTGATGGATTTGCAGATGCCCGAAATGAATGGATTTGAAGCAACTGATTATATTCGTAACATTATGAAATCAAAGATACCTATTATCGCTCTTACAGCTGATGTAACTACTGTTGACCTTGCCAAATGCAAGGCTGTCGGAATGAACGACTATATCGCTAAACCAGTTGATGAAAGATTGTTGTACAGCAAAATAGTCGGCACGGTTAAAAAGTCGATGCAGATGGAAGGATTCAGGGAAACAGCCAATGAAGAAGCCAAAAAGCTGAAATGTATCGATCTGGACTACTTAAACCGGCGAACAAAATCGAATCCAAAATTGATGATGGAAATGATTTCGTTGTATCTTGAACAAACCCCGACATTAATCAGCACTATGAAAGAAAGTCTGGTTATAAAAGACTGGTCATCATTGTATGCAGCAGTTCACAAAATGATTCCTTCGTTTTCGATTATGGGAATCAGCAGCGATTTCGAAAATATGGCTAAAAAAGTACAGGAATTTGCCAGCACACAACAACAAACCGATGGAATTAAGGAATTGGTGCTACAGCTTGAAAATGTTTGTTTACAAGCCTGTAGCGAATTGCAGGATGAATTTCAACGGATTAAAAAATATGAATTGAAGAAAAATCAAAATGACTAACCTTACAAATAAGTTGATTCAGATAAATATAAAATTAATGTTTTCAGATTGCAGGACTGGCTTACAAAACAAAAAGAATAAAGTGAAACTGCCGACTTCTGGCTTGTCAAACGAACTGATTTCTAATTGAATAACAATGAATAACAAGAACAAAATTAAACTCTTCCTTGTAGATGACGATGCCGTCTTTTTAAAACTACTGGAGATCGATTTTATGGATCATGCTGATTTCGAGATTGAAACTTTTGCGACAGGGGAACTTTGTCTGGCCGCATTGTCACGTAATCCTGATGTAATCATACTGGATTATTACCTGGATGGCGTTGATAAAAATGCGATAAACGGTATCGAAACACTTGACAAAATAAAGGCATTCAATCCTGAAATACCCGTGGTGATGCTTTCGAGTCAGGATAAAATTGATGTGGCTATTAACTGCATGCATCACAAAGCTTTTGATTATGTTGTAAAAAGCGAAACAGCTTTTCTGCGACTTCAAAAAGCAATCAATACCATGTTACATACCCGCAAAATTGAAAAAACGCTGAACTGGTATATGGAAAAAATGTAGAAATAAGACAAATGAAAATAATATGAAAAAAGTAAAACAAATGGGGATTTGGATGGATCATTCCAATGCCTATCTTCTCGAATTAATTCATGATAAGATTGTACAAAACAGTCTGGCATCAGGCTTTACAATTGAAGAAAGAGAAAGTAGCCTGCAAAAAAGCGAGCATTTCATGCACAACAAAGAACAGCAACAGCATGCTGTTTTTTATAAGAAAATTGGTGAAAAAATACGGCTCTTTCAGGAAGTTGTACTCTTCGGACCTACTGAAGCCAAATACGAACTGTTTAATTTACTGAAAGCTGATCATCTGTTTTCCGATATCAAAATTGAAGCAAAAGACACCGATAAACTGACCGAGAGTGAAATGTATGCGTTTGTCAGGGAATATTTCAAGTAATGGAATAAAGCATGCGATTTGCAGGAAATCTGCCTGATATCTGGATTGCATATGCCCTTTTAATGTAAAATGAGCGTTATAAGATTCTTAATAGACTACTCTTAATCCCAATAAAACTGATGTAAATAAAAAAGCCGGCCTTGAAAACAAAGCCGGCTTATTCTGATGTTATTATGATTTAGAAATGATATCCTATCGAAAAACCAAATCCGGTATTTTTAACAGAAGTTTCATCATTGATAATACGTTTGTCTTCAGGATTGATCTTGATCATGCCAAGCTGCGCGTTCATCTGTGCAAATAATCCGCTTGCCATTTCATATCCGGCAAAAACGTTTCCACCTGCATCAAATGCTTTAAAATAGGTATCTGTCAATGGATCGGTCAGCTCAACCGTGTTTGTGAATACAATGTCTGTATCAAGACTTACATCACCACCTTTGATTACTACCTTTCCACCAATGCCGTAACCCAGATAAGGTCCGAAACCTACAATTACATAACCATTTCCCAATGCACCTTTGTAAACAAAATTCAAAGGCAATTCAACATAATTGAGTTTATAGGTACTTGTTAATGAACCCATTGTTGTTTTGGCACCTTTGGTACTGAACAACAATCCCGGTTGAAAAAAGAACTCAGGAACAATAGGAATCTGTGCGTTTACGCCAACATGATACCCGATGAGCATATCGTTTTCCAGTTTGTCGCCGGTGAAGTCTGTACCAGTCAGATTTTGCATATTAATGCCACCCAACACAGCAAATGATAGTTTTGATTTATCTGTTCCCTGGGCATTGGCCATTGTAACAGAAAGCAATAAAATCGTGATAAAAGAAATCAGTTTTGTCTTCATTTTTTGTAATTTTTAATATTTGTGAAATTTGATTAATTGGTAGCTTCTTTGGCAGCTTCGTCCTTCATTTTTTCATTCGCTGTAATCAAAAATTCGACCCTGCGATTATTTGAACGGCCACTTTCGGTATTATTATCATACTTGGGAACATCTTCACCAAAACCTCTGATTGAAACACGGCTGCCTCTGATACCTTCACCTGAAAGATAAGATGAAACGGCATTAGCGCGTTGCACAGATAATCTTCTGTTGTAGGCTTCGCTACCTTTACTGTCAGTATGTCCCTGTAACTCGATATCGGTATCGGGATAACCATTGAGAACCGTAACCAGTTTATTCAGGTTTGTTTTGGCATCATAGGATAAATCTGACTCATCAAATCCAAATAAAATATTACTACTGAATTCGACAACAATGCCTTCTCCAACACGTTCCACTTTGGCATCCGGTACAGAATTTTCAATTTCCTTTGCCTGCTTGTCCATTTTATGACCAATAATGGCTCCTGTTGTTCCACCCACAGCAGCTCCTATGATTGCACCCAGTGCAGTGTTGCCCGTGGCTTTTCCAACCACTGCACCCATAGCACCGCCAGTCACTGTTCCGACTGCTGCACCTTTTTGGGTTTTGTTTAACGAAGCACAACTAGTAAACAGCATTGCTGCACTTAAACCCATGACCAAACTCATTTTAACATTTTTCATTTGACTTTAATTAATTGTTTAAAAACTCTTGTAACAACCCGATACTCTCAGGAATCAGGTGTAATAAATATGCTTTGTGTTTGATAATCTATCGTTTATGGTTTTGATTTCTGTCAGGTCAAAAAACAATTCCGGAAATTAAACACTGCTTCTTTCTGCGCTGACAACGACAAATTATTGTGGTGCAAAATTCACTGCATTCAAAATATAATGTGTTACACAACTTTGAAAATTAATTACATCATTCACACAACGCGTCTATCGGGCATCAAAATCCTATATAAAACCTGGAATAAAACAAGTAAATAAAAGTGTGAATGATGTAAGTCTTGGTAAAAGTTGTGTAACACTTTTGTTACCGCCTGTGATCAACTTTGCACTCTAAAATCATCATAAAATGAACACAAAACCTATCATCCAGAACCTGCTTGCAGAGCGCACAGAAAACAAAGAGAATTTCAATGCAAAAGGATATCCAAAGAATCCGTCAATGGAAGATATTTTCAGAAAAACACAATATGAAAGTAATTTCAGCAACGACAATTTCGCGGCACCTGTTGATCCGTTTGGTAATATTTCATTTGGATTTAATGATCTTGAGGATAATAACACTGAAACTTCAGGACTCAATGTGTTTAATGAAACAAAAAAAATGGATGACAGACGAGAAGCTGTAAGAAAGGAATACAAAATGAACAATCCGGACGAATGACAATGATTCGGTATGACCCCGATGAGGAAACTAATTCACTACTAATATTATACCACCTATTCTAATTAAATTCCTATGAAAATCAGTATTCTTCAAAAACTAATTGTCTTTTCCATCATTATTCTGGTAGGAAACGGAATTCTGGGTTACTCGGTTTATAAGAGCAATCAGAAACTACGCGATTCGGAGCAACGGGTGAAACATGCCGAGCAGGTAATTTCACAATCCGGAAAAATACTTTCTATGGGTATGGAAATTGAATCTGGCTCACGCGGATTTGTGTTAACCAATGACAGCAATTACCTCGAACCATTTTCTTCAGTAAAACTGTCTGTTCCAGATCAAATTACGACACTGAAAAATCTTGTTCAGAACAATCCCATGCAGCTGCAAAGGGTTGATTCGCTTGAATTTTACATGAATAAACGTCTGGATTTTTCATTAATCACAATAGAATTACGTTCAAAACATGGATTGAACACTGCGATCGCGCTGGTTTCGAGTAAACTTGGTAAATTGTATTCCGACAAAATGCGGTATTTCATTTATGCCATCCAGGAAGAAGAAACCAAACTACTTCATCAACGCATGATTGCAAACGAACGTATTGCCGATTCATTCAACGAATTAACAATAATTTTATTCTTTATAATGTTGGTTTTCACCATTCTACTGGTTATCGCCACCGGCAAAAACATGATCAAGAACAAAGAGAAACAAAGGCAGGCCGATGAATTGGTAATCACAAATCAAAAACTTGTTTTACAGTCCCATGAAAAGGAAAAACAAGTGGCAGCCAACAAAGAACTCGAAACATTCAGCTATTCAGTTTCTCATGATTTGCGTGCTCCTTTGCGTCATATCGCTGGTTTTATTGATTTACTGATGAAAAACAATGCTTCACAACTCGATGCGGCAGGTATAAGATATCTCAACATAATTTCAGAATCAGCACACGAAATGGGGAATTTGATTGATGCCTTACTCACTTTTTCGCGATTAAGCAGAACTGAACTTATGGGAAAACAATGCAATACGAAAAATATGATAAACCAGACACTCCGGATTTTTAGCAAAGAATTGTCTGAAAGAAATGTTGAAATAATCATTTCAGATCTCCCCGATACTATTGGCGATGAAAACCTGCTCAACCAGGTTTGGCTCAATCTCATCTCCAATGCTTTGAAATACTCGCGTAATGAAGAGAAAGCGATTATTGAAATTGGTGGTAAAATTGAAAATAATAAATCGATATTCTATGTCCGTGACAATGGCGTTGGTTTCGATATGAAATATGCCGATAAACTTTTTGGTGTTTTCCAACGACTCCACAAAGCCAGGGATTTCGAAGGAATTGGTATCGGATTAGCCAATGTAAACCGCATTATTTCGAGGCATGGCGGCGTTTGCTGGGCCGATAGTGAAGTAGGCAAAGGCGCTACCTTCTCATTTAGTTTACCCAATAAAATATAAATACCTAACAAACGAAACGATGAATGTTGAATTGAAACGAATCCTGATTGTTGATGATAGCCAAAAAGATGTGGAACTGACCATTTCAGCACTGGCTGAAAAAAACCTGGCTAACGATGTAATTGTTGCAGAAGATGGCGAAGAGGCGCTGGACTACCTCTACCGACGTGGAAAATTCGTCAACGAAAACGGCTATCCGGCTGTGATATTGCTGGATATCAAAATGCCAAAAATGGATGGAATTGATGTGCTCCGTCATATTCGTTCTGACCCAAAATTCAAATTAATTCCTGTCATCATGCTCACCTCATCGCGCGAAGAAAAGGATCTGGCTGAATGTTATAAACTTGGTGCCAATTCTTATGTTGTAAAACCTGTCGATATCGTCCAGTTCATTGATGCACTCAAAGTGCTCGGACAATATTGGGCCATCATTAATCAGCCTCCACCGGCAAATATTAAGTTTATTAATTAATCTATTACAGATGATACAATCGGCAATGGTTAAGAAAATAAAAATACTGCATCTTGAGGATTCTGTCAAAGACGCTGAATTAATACATGAAATTGTTGAAAGTAGTGAAATCGTATCAACATACTTTCTGGTAGATAATGAAAAGGATTATCTGGCGATTCTTAAAAATGAATCCATTGATTTAATCCTATCCGACTATAGTCTGCCCGATTATGATGGTAATGAAGCACTGAAAGTTGCCAGAGAAAATTACACAAATGCAGCGTTTATATTCGTTTCAGGAGAAATTGGAGAAGACACCGCCATCGAAGCAATGGTAAACGGAGCCACTGACTATGTGTTCAAAAACAAACTCGAGCGATTGATTCCTGCTATATACAGAGCCATGTATGAGCAAAGTCTTGAATTTAACCGCAGTCTGGCCGAAAAAAAACTCAAGGAAAAAACTGAATTACTCGAAGTTCATAATAAAAAGTACATTCAAATAAACAATGAACTTGTTTTTCAGAATGAAGAGAAGAAAAAACGGGCTGCCGAACTGATTATCGCCAACAAAGAACTTGCTTTCCAGAATGTTGAAAAAGAAAAAAGAGCAGCGGAGTTAATCATTGCCAATAAGGAACTGCAATTTCAAAATGAAGAGAAGGAAAAAAGAGCCAATGAGCTGATTATCGCCAACAAAGAGCTTCTTTTTCAAAATAAGGAGAAAGAAAAAAGGGCAAACGAATTAATTATCGCCAACGAAGAACTTGCATTTCAGAATCAGGAGAAAGAAAAAAGGGCTGTCGAATTAAATACTGCCAACATTGAACTTGTGTTTCAAAAAACCGAGAAAAAAAACAGAGCCGAAGAATTAATCATTGCCAACAAAGAACTTGCGTTTCAGAATGTTGAAAAAGAAAAACGGGCAGATGAGTTAATCATTGCTGAAATCGAACTTGCGTTTCAAAAAGAGGAAAAAGAAAAACGAGCCGATGAGCTAATCATTGCCGATAAAGAACTTCTTTTTCAAAATAATGAAAAAAATAATCGGGCAGCTGAGTTGATCATTGCAGATAAAGAACTTGATTTTCAACAAGTTGAAAAAGGTAAAAGAGCAAAGGAGTTAATTATTGCAAACAAAGAATTGGTTCTTCAAAACAAATTGAAAGAAAAAAGAGCCGATGAATTAATCATTGCAAATAAAGAACTTGCATTTCAGAATGATGAAAAGGAAAAACGTGCCGCAGAGTTGATTATCGCGAACAAGGAACTAAAATTTCAAAACGAAGAAAAAGAAAAAAGAGCCGATGAATTAATCATTGCAAACGAAGAACTTGCTTTTCAGAATACTGAAAAGGAAAAACGTGCTGCAGAGTTGATTATCGCGAACAAGGAACTAAAATTTCAAAACGAAGAAAAAGAAAAAAGAGCCGATGAATTAATCATTGCAAATAAAGAACTTGCTTTTCAGAATGATGAAAAAGAAAAACGCGCCGCAGAACTGATCATTGCCAACAAAGAACTCATTTTTCAGAATGAAGAGAAAGAAAAAAGAGCAATCGAATTAATTATCGCCAACGAAGAACTTCATTATCAGAATAAAGAGAAGGAAAAAAGGGCCGCTGAGCTAATCATTGCCAAAGAAAATGCTGAAGAAAGTGACAAACTAAAAACGGCTTTCCTGCAGAATATGTCACACGAAATACGTACGCCATTGAATGGCATTATCGGCTTTTCAACTCTGCTGGGTTACAATGATATCAGTCGGGAAGAAATTGATGAATACACTGCTATTATTATCCAGAGCGGAAACCGTTTGATTGAAATTGTCAACAACATACTCGATATTTCTAAAATACAGACCGGACAGGTTAAGATTGAACAGAAAGCTATTGTCATCGATGAAGTTTTTTCAGATCTTCACAACTTCTTCCTTCCTATCGCAAAAGCAAAGAATATCCGGATTAATTACCACAACCTGGATGATAAAGCGCGAATTCTGTTTTCTGATGAAGCCAAATTGCATCAGATTCTTACCAATCTGATCAACAATGCTGTAAAATTTACAAAATCGGGAAGTATTGATTATGGCTTCGAAACCAACGACGATGCGATCCGGTTCTATGTAAAAGACACCGGAATCGGAATTCCAAAAGCCTTGTGTGAAAAGATTTTTCTCCGGTTCATTCAGGTTGAACAATCCATGACAAAGAATTATGAAGGCGCTGGCCTGGGACTTGCTATTTCCAAAGGACTGGTGGAACTGCTGGGTGGTAAAATTTGGGCCGAATCTGATCCTGGAGGAACATCAGAAGCGCAGGGAACCACGTTCTTTTTTACTTTACCTATTCATCCCGAATCAGTTTCGATTCAAGCTGAAATTAAAGTTTCGCCAGAATTGAAAATCAGAAAACACATGAAAATTCTGATTGCTGAAGACGATTGGACCAGTTTTCAGTACCTGAGTAAAATGCTGAAAAAAATGGAAATCACCTTCATTCATGCTGAGGATGGATCACAGGCTGTTGAGCTGGTCAGGAATAATCCCGATATTGATTTAATCCTGATGGACATACGGATGCCTGTGATGAACGGCATTGAAGCGGCAAAATTAATCAAACTAATTCGCCCAAATTTGCCTGTAATTGCCCAGACAGCCTATGCGTTCAGTGAAGAGAAAAACAGCATTCTTTCTGTTGGTTTTGATGAATATCTGACAAAACCAATGCAATATTACAAACTGGATGAAATGATAAAAAAATACCTGATCTGATGTGGTTTACCAAATCTATAGAGGATGCTCTCAAAGAATTACATGTTGATCCGCTGAAAGGGCTTACGGATAGCGAAGTAAAAACCAGGATTGAAAAGTACGGAGCAAACAAACTACTGGCAAAAAAAAAGAATAGTATTTTTCTGATGTTCCTGTTGCAACTGAAAGACTGGCTCATCTATGTTTTGTTTGTTGCTGTCATTATTACCATTTTCATGGGTGAATATATTGATGCATCGATCATCCTGCTTGTCATTGTAATCAATGCAGTGCTTGGAGTAATTCAGGAAGTGAAGGCAGGAAAGGCGATTGAAGCCCTTCAGAAAATGTCACACCACATGGTACTTGTGCTCAGAAATGGCATCGTCAAAGAAATTCACTCAATTAATATTGTCCCCGGGGATATACTTATTCTGGATGCTGGCCGTATTATAGCCGCTGATATCCGCATTATTGAATCGGCAAATCTGCAGGTTGAGGAATCAGCTCTGACCGGTGAATCGGTTCCTTCCGATAAAAATGCAGCAACTTTGCTTACTGACCCCAAAACACCCTTGGGCGATCGGGTAAATATGGCTTTCATGTCAACCCATATTACGCTTGGAAGAGGCGTGGGTGTTGTGGTTGAAACAGGCATGAAAACCGAGGTTGGTAAAATTGCCAATATCATCAATACCGAAAAGAAATCAAAAACGCCACTTGAGCTCAGGTTGGATGGTCTTGGAAAAACGCTCGGTCTGATCGCTGTTGGCATCTGTGTTTTCATTTTCATTATCGCATCACTTCAGGGCCGTGATATGGTCGAAATGTTCATATTGTCTGTTTCTCTGGCTGTTGCAGCTATTCCTGAAGGACTTGCTGCCATTGTTGCCGTTGTTCTTTCAATCGGAGTTACACGAATGTCGAAGAAGAATGCCATCATAAAAAAATTACCCGCTGTTGAAACACTTGGTTCAGTCAATATTATTTGCTCTGACAAAACAGGCACCTTAACCCAGAATAAAATGACAATAACAAGTTATTTTAATCTGGAAGGTAAGATTGATGTTTTCCGAAACAAGACAAATGAATCAACCGACGATGTAAAATTACTTGCGAAAGCCATGTTTTTGTGTTCAGATGCCACTTTAAACAAAGGCCATGGTACTGGTGATCCAACAGAAATTGCCTTGTTGATTCTGGCCGATGATCTGGGGATGAACAGAAAACAACTACAAACCGAAAACAAACGATTGGGTGAATACTCCTTCGATTCTGACCGCAAACTTATGTCAACACTCCATCTTGAAAATGGAAAACATACGATATATACCAAAGGCGCCATTGGCAACCTCTTAAAAATTTCAACCCATATTCTTGAAAAGGGCAAGATAATTCCAATCACAGAAAATCACAAGAAGCAATACCTTTCGGCAACCGAAAACATGTCAAATGCGGCGCTTCGCACGCTGGGCGTGGCATACAAGCCGGTCGAAACCATTGTTGCAAACAGCGAAATGGAAAATGACCTCATTTTTCTGGGAATCGTTGGCATGATCGACCCACCCCGGACAGAAGTGAGACCTTCGATTGAACTGGCAAAAATGGCGGGTATCACTACCATTATGATTACTGGCGATCATAAAAATACCGCTTTCGCGATTGCCCATGAACTCGGTATTGCCGATAACATCGGACAAGCCATTACCGGCGCTGAAATTGATGAAATGTCCGAAAAGGAATTTGATAAAAAAATAGAGAAATATTGTGTGTTTGCCAGAGTTTCTCCCGAACACAAGGTAATGATCGTCCGCGCTTTGAAATCACATGGAAATATTGTTTCAATGACCGGTGATGGTGTGAATGATGCGCCATCACTGAATGCAGCTGATATTGGTGTGGCAATGGGAATTACGGGCACCGATGTGGCAAAAGGCGCATCAGATATGATACTTACGGATGACAATTTCGCAACCATTGTTTCCGCAATCGAGGAAGGCCGGAATATTTACAACAACATTAAAAAATCGGTAATATTTCTGCTTACCTGTAACCTTGGCGAAGTAATCGCCATGTTTGTCACACTCCTCGTCGGTTGGGAAGCTCCTTTGATTGCCACACAACTTTTATGGATCAATCTGCTTACCGATTCATTTCCTGCCATCGCCCTGGGCATGGATCCAGGTAACCCTGATGTGATGAGAGAAAAACCCCGAAACGCAAAAGAAAATTTCTTTTCCGGTGGCGCATCCCTGCATATCATCCTGGGTGGAATATTAATCGGCCTTTTGACAATGGTGGCATTCTGGTATGGTCATTATGAGCATGGATTCAGTCCGTTCGACAATTCGGTGCCAGTCAGTACGGTTGAATATGCCCGGACAATGGCATTTATGGTTTTGGTGATGTGTCAGTTATTCTATGCCCTGGCCTTAAGAAGCAGTTCAAAATCTATCTTTCAGATTGGAATTTTCTCCAATAAATACCTGATAGGCGCGATTATTTTTGGCATATTGCTTCAATTGATTGTGATCGGACTTCCTGCCATGCAAAGCGCGTTCCATCTGCAAATGCCTGATCTACGCGGCTGGCTTATTATTACCACATTAGGATTGATTCCACTACTTTTTAATGAGATTTTCAAAATTTTCATTCGTCTGAAGGAGAAAAAAAATCAAAAGCAGCTCGTTTAAAAAAGCGCAGATTACGCATGTTTTGAGTATTCAAAACATGAAAGTTTCGAATTGCCTCTGCTATTGTTAATCTAAAATGACCCATATTTCTCACTAATGGACAAATAGTTCAAATGCAATGTATTAAATTTAAATATACTGATATATAATATGTTACAAATTCAATTTTAAATTTTAAGATCACTTTGTGAACTTCTGTGCCTTCTTTGTGACACTTTATGCAACAAATTTTAGCTATACCACAAAAGGCACTAAGAAAACACTAAGCGATGCAGTGAGCTTGCCGAACTATTACGCAAAGGACTATATATTATTTATAAATCGCTTTGAATCAAACATATACTTTTATTTATCGCAAATGCGAAACAGGAGTAAACAGATAGTCATTTACTAAATTACTGTAAAGTGTGAATGATACAACTCCTTTCAATGATTGTGTAAAACATATTGAGATTGCTGTAACTACTTTTATCGTTTCGGCATAAGCCATAAAAAAGGAAAATCGTATTCGCATTTTCATACTGAATTCCATTGATTGGAGCGATGAAACAGGAACAAAGAACTGATTTTAGTTGAAATGATTCTGGTTTTCCAGGAATGATAATCATCTGATATATAATTACTAATATTTCACAAAATTTACTTATGAAAAAAACACTATTATTATCACTTACCCTATGGCTGCTGGCTGGCTGTTCGTTAAATATGGTAACAGGACGCAAACAACTTAGCCTCGTTCAGGAATCGGAATTACAACTGATGGCCGTAAACCAGTACAATACCTTTTTAAATGAAAATAAAGTATTGTCTCCCAAAACTAGCAATGATGCTGCCATGGTCGACCGTGTGGGAGCGCGCATCGCGAACGCTATCACAAGATATTATAACAGTGAACATAAAAGTTCCATTCTGGAGGGATATAACTGGGAATTTAATACAATTGAAAGCAAAGAAATCAATGCCTGGTGTATGCCTGGAGGAAAAGTGGTGGTTTATTCGGGTTTATTGCCTGTAACCAGAAACGAGACAGCACTCGCCATTGTTATTGGTCATGAAGTAGCGCATTCCATTGCAAAACATGGCAATGAAAGAATGAGTCAGGCCATGGTACAGCAGCTGGGAGGGACCGCACTGGAAGTTGCCCTGACCCAGAAACCTCAGCAAACAAGAGACATATTCCTTACGTCTTATGGGATTGGAAGCCAGATTGGGGCAATTTTACCATGGTCACGTCAACAGGAAACGGAAGCAGATAAGTTCGGTTTAATTTTTGCTGCCATGGCCGGGTACGACCCACGTGAAGCGATTCCATTCTGGCAACGTATGTCAGCTGCTGGGAGCACAAATACACCAGAATTTTTAAGCACCCACCCTTCCGATGCAAGCAGACTAGAAAACTTAAACCAATTTTTGCCGGAAGCCATGAAGTATTATAATAAACGAAAATAGACCAATAAATGTGTGAATGATGTAAGCCTTTCCCATATTTATGTAATACTTTTCACATCAATGATTCTGAACTTTGCTTTCTTAAAATCAATATGAAAATGGAAAAAATAAAGGCTGATACAGTCGCTGCTGAAAATAATTCCGGTAATGACAAGACCATAAATCTTCCGGGATATCCCTCCTATCCTGCTGATGAGGATATTTATAATAACTTTAAGGAAGAAACGGATGTGAATCCTGAAGATATCACAAAAAAGAAAATCGAAAATGAGACCGAAGCTTCTGAATCAGCGAAAAAGCGAGGTCATAATACCGAAAAAACAGGCGGTGATTTAGATGTGCCAGGTTCGGAACTGGACGATACGCTTGAAGACATCGGAAACGAAGATGAGGAAAATAATTATTACAGCATCGGTGGTGATGCGCATCTCGATCTTGATGAAAATCAGAACAAACAATAAGAAACACTTTCAACATTAATAAAAATAATTATCATGAAAAAAGTTATGATTGCGTTGGATTACGATCACACCGCACAAAAAGTTGCAGAGGCCGGTTATGCTTTGGCCAGCGCGATGCATGCCGAAATTTATCTTTTGCATATCATATCGGACGCAACCTATTATTCGGCCCTTGAATATTCTCAGGTTACCGGTTTCTCCGGATATATGGATGTAAGCCAGTTCACAATGGACAGTGTTGATGGCCTAAAGGCTGCATCACTAAATTATCTTGATAAAATAAAACACCATCTTGGAGACGAAAGCATTAAAACTATTGTCAAAGAAGGTGATTTTGCTGATGCTATTCTTAAATCGGCAAAAGAACTGCATGCTGATATTATTGTAATGGGATCTCACAGCCGTAAATGGCTCGAAAATATTGTCATGGGTAGTGTTACCGAAAAAGTGCTGCATCATACCACAAAACCACTTTTCATTGTTCCAATCAAAAAACGCAACTAATCTATTTTATTGATTTTAAATAAATTAACAAATATTTTTGACAAGGTTGTCGTAATATTAAATTGAAATACCGAAGATTAATCCAACATAAATGAAAAATTTCAAATCAATAGCAATGATGGTTTTCTGTATCGGATTGTTATTCAGCATAAGTTCCTGCGCTGTGCGTGTAAGGCATGATCACGGAAATCACAAAGGTTGGTATAAAAACTCCAACAATCCACATCATCCACATAGCACAAATCCTGGCAAACACAAGGGTAATTCAAAAAAATGATTGTCATAACAGGTACAACAACGTGAATGGCATGAACATTTTTAACCGTTAATCATGCCGTTTACAGTTGCGTTTCTAATTGTTAACTATGGAACCCTTTAATGTAACTAAGCAAACATTTAACTGACTTCCTTGTTAATACTTTGTAAACTATAATTAACCTACAGAAAAATATGAAAGAAGTCAAATTATTGACACCCGGAAAAATTGAAAATTTAAACTTGCAGAATCGTGTCGTTATGGCTCCCATGACCAGGTGCAGAGCGATTGGAAACGTGCCGAATGAACTGATCGCATCCTACTATGAGCAAAGGTCTGGCGCCGGATTAATCATCACTGAAGGCACATCTCCATCACCAAACGGGTTGGGTTATGCACGTATTCCGGGATTATTCAGTAAAGAACAGGTTGATGGCTGGAAAAAAACCACAACCGCAGTACATAAAGGCGGAGCTAAAATTTTTGTTCAGTTCATGCACTCTGGTAGAATCAGTCATCAGTTAAATATGCCTGAAGGTACTCAAATTCTTGCGCCATCTGCTGTGAAAGCGGCTGGACAAATGTGGACCGATGCCCAACAAATGCAGGATTTTCCAATTCCGAAAGCGATGTCTGCCGAAGAACTGACGATGACAAAAAATGAATTTGTGAATGCAGCCAAAAACGCGATAGAAGCTGGATTTGATGGTGTTGAATTGCATGCCGCCAATGGTTATCTGCTTGAACAGTTTCTTTCACCTGTAAGCAACATCCGCACCGACAATTATGGAGGAAGTGTGATAAACCGCAGCCGGTTTGTGCTTGAAGTGGTTGCTGCTGTTGCCGAAGCAATCGGGAAAGAAAAAACCGGAATCAGGGTTTCACCGTATGGCGTTGCCAGTGATATGCCTATTTATCCTCAGATTGATGCCACGTACAATTACCTTTCCGAACAACTGAACGAACTAGGCATTGCCTACATTCATATCGTTGACCATTCGGCGATGGGCGCTCCTGTGGTTCCATTGGAAACAAAAGAAATGATCAGGAAAAACTTCAAAAACACAATTATTCTGTCTGGTGGTTACGATATGGAACGGGCAGAGGCTGATCTTGAAAGCGGACTCGGAGATCTGGTTGCTTTCGGTCGTCCATTCATAAATAATCCCGATCTGATTAACAGATTTAAAAATAACTGGCCTTTAACACAGGATCTCAAAATGGATCTGTTTTATAGTGCTGATGAAAAAGGATATACTGATTATCCTGCCCATAAAGCCTGAAACTGATAAAACAATAAATCATGGATTTCGTAGATTATTATAAAATTCTTGGGATTGATAAATCGGCAACACCGAAAGACATTAAAAATGCCTACCGTAAGTTAGCCAGAAAACACCATCCTGACCTGCATCCAAATGACAAGGATGCCAAAAAGAATTTTCAACTTGTCAATGAAGCCAATGAGGTATTGAGTGACCCAATAAAACGCAAAAAATACGATGAGCACGGGCATGACTGGAAGCAAGCTGATGAATATGCCCGGGCACAACAGCAGCAGCGATCATCCGGACAAGGCAGAAGCAGAAACTACAGCAACCAGAATGAACCTGATTTCTCCGATTTTTTTGAATCCTTATTTGGGGGTTCGCCTGGTGGTGGAAGAAGTCGTCAAACGAAATACAGAGGTGAAGATTTCACTGCTGAACTGCAACTTGGTCTTTTAGATGCATCCAAAACCCACCAACAAACCTTAACGGTCAATGGGAAAAAGATTCGGATTACAATCCCGGCGGGTATTGAAAACGGACAAACCATTAAAATTCCGGGACATGGCAGTCCCGGAATAAATGGCGGTCCGAATGGTGATTTGTATATTACTTTTTCCATTGCCAATCATCCCGGCATCAAAAGACTGGGAATTGATTTATACACAACCATCGCTCTGGATTTGTACAATGCTGTTTTAGGAGGTGAGATCACCATCCAGACACTCGATGGTCAGGTAAAACTGAAAGTTGCTCCGGAAACCCAAAATGGCAGCAAAATAAAACTGAAAGGAAAAGGTTTTCCTGTATATAAACAAGAAGGACAATTTGGCGACCTTATTGTCACTTATGAAATTGTCATTCCAAAAAACCTGACAGAGAAGCAAAAAGCCTTATTCACCGAATTGTCAAAACTGCAATCTTAATAACAGAAACCATGAAAACAGAATACCTGATCGCTGTTGATGATTTTTGTGCCAATCACAACATTGAAATATCATTTATCAGTAATTTGCATCAATCCGGATTGATAGATATAATCTCTAAAAAAGAAAAAATATATTTCGAATCAACTCAAATTCAACAGGTTGAGAAATTTATCCGGTTCTATTATGAGTTCGATATTAACCTCGAAGGTATTGAAACCATTACCCATTTGTTGCAGCGCCTGAGCAGTCAGCAAGACGAGATCAATTCCCTTCGAAACAGATTGCGCTTGTATGAAAGTGAGGAATAATAGACGCAATTCCACCAAAAAAACGGGCTGCCTAACCAGTTCAACTGATCTGACAACCCGGTTTTCAATGCTCTGACCGATTTTTATCCCTTGTACATTCTATTTTACGATAACCATTTTTCTGGTAGCCACAGTTTCATTTCCCACCGTCAGCTGATAGAAATAAACACCTTCAGGTAAATTACCAGCATCAAAATTCTTTGAATAATCCCCTTTAACCTGAAATTCGTTTACCAGATTAACCACTTTACGGCCCTGTAAATCGAAAATATTGAGTGAAACCATACCATTTCCTTTCAGGCTATAACGAAATTCTGTTTTCTGACTGAAGGGATTGGGTGCATTCTGGCCTAGTTCAGCTTCAACCTGCATCGTCTGCTCATCCATACCAACAACCATATCGTAAGGCGCTTTGTACATGACGCCACCAGAATTTCCATCACGGCTCTGGTTTACAGGTGTGATAAAAATATATTCAGAATTTACAGCAGCACTTAACACCTCACCACCAGAATATCCGCTCATATCAACAGGAAACCAGGTTAGCAGATCAGGTGAATACAGGTTACTTTCACCAAACACGAAAAACGCAGGGCCGGTTTCACGGGTTGACATTAGAAATTTATTTATTTTCACATCAGGAATAAGATTGATCCATGTATCACCAAAATCAAGGGAATAAAACAAACCTGCATGGGTTGAGATAATTGTTGCAACGCCAAGTGCGTAGGCATCTGTTACGTAAAGCGCATCACCAGTCAATCCGTTGTTTTTTAGTGTCCAGCTTGCCATTCCGTCAAGTGAAAAATAGACACCACCACGTGTGGCCAGCACATTGTATGTTACTGTCTCAGGATCATAATAACCTCTTAAGTTATTGATATACAATCCATCACCACTTATTCCGGTATTGGCGTCACTCCAAGGGCCACTCAAATTATCTGAGGTAAAAAGTCCTCCGCCATTTGTCCCGACTGCATAAACATGATCACCCGCCACAGAAGACCCAATTCCATAGAATGTGATATCTGTTGAGGTGAGGCCTGATCCTGTATTGTCCATATAATCAATCAGATCAATGGTCAAATAAGCTCCATTCTGGGTACCCACAAAATAAATAGTTTCGGCTCCATCAAGAAAATTGATTGTTTTGTTACCAATATTACCGCTGATATCCGACCAGTTGGCTCCATTGTCAGTGGTTCTGAAAATCCCGTCACCGGCTGTCCCAACAACAACACTTTGGTCTTCCGTTACAAGATTATTTGAAAATAAAACGCTTATTGGCGCGTTACCATTGCCTATCGACACTTCTGTCCATTGGGCTGTTGCCACAAAGGCAATTAGAAATAAAAAGGAAATAAGTAGAGTTTTTTTCATGGCTTTTAGTTTATTTTGATTTTACTTAAATTGAATGATCAAAAATAATGCAAGTCCTTGAAATAATACTACGGTAAAAGA
>CAJBPB010000113.1 GCA_903957365.1 uncultured Bacteroidota bacterium | reverse complement strand
GTGAATACTGCTCTTTTGTTTGTGTATTTTATATTTGACACTTACTACTACAAAAAAGAACCCATTGAGAGAATCATTGCCGATAAAAAACATATTGAGAAGATGAATATATCAGGGGTCTACAATTTCATTTTTTTATTTGGGGTTGTAATTTCTGTCGCTTATATCAATGAAAATTATATTCCGCTGATTCATGAAAACCACAATTTCGCTTTCTTACGTGAAGCGGCTATGCTATTGTTTGCCGGATTATCTATTTTACTGACGCCCAAATTATTACGAATCGAAAATAAATTTACCTGGGGACCTATTATCGAAGTTGCTTTTCTATTTCTGGGAATCTTCATCACAATGGTTCCTACCTTGTTGTATCTGAAAGAAAATGCACATACGCTTGGATTAAATTCAGCCACAGCATTTTACTATGCTACAGGTGGATTGAGTGCATTTTTGGACAATGCACCTACCGCTTTGTCATTTTATAATCTCGCAACCGGTTTGGTTGACAACTATCCAAACGCTGTGTTAGTTGCTGGCATTCCTGAGGAACTGCTGACTGCAATCAGTCTGGGAGCGGTATTTTTTGGTGCTATGACTTATATCGGAAACGGACCGAATTTCATGGTAAAAGCCATCGCTGAAGAAAATAAAATCAGTATGCCCAGTTTCTTTGGCTATATGTTCAAGTTTTCGCTTGTTGTATTATTACCGATTTACATACTGGTTCAGCTAATATTCTTGTAAACAGTATTTTATTTCAGATTTTCATTATCAAACAAGAAACTTCCGTTCAATTTCAGTTCGTTTTTCGGCCATCAAAGCCAATAACCTGAATTGATTTTGCGCCCTGACCAGATTTTGCGTTGAATAAGCAATGTGATAATAGCGGTCATTTTCAAGATAATCAGTTAAAAACCTGATTGCCTGCATATAAACCAACACAATACCTCCGAAATAAAGCAATCTTTTTTCGTTAATTGTGATGATATTTTTCATCGCATCCAGATATCCATCAAGAATACTTGCCACAAAATCCTCACGGAATTTAATTTTACTCAAATCAGCCTCATCTTCAACAGTATCGCTTGTCATACTTCGCAACATATCACCCACATCTGATAAAATTGTACCCGGCATCAACGTATCATAATCCACAATACAAACCGGAAGTCGTGTGCCTTTCGAGAAAAGAATGTTACTTATTTTGGCATCAATATGAAATATGCGTATTGGCAATAGCTTTTGCTTTTGAATTGATTCAAATTCAGTGGTTATTTGGACAAAAGATTTTTTTGTAATGAGTAATTCCTTTACTACTTCGAGTCTCTCAAAATCAGCTTTTGCCAGAGCCTCATTAAATTGCCATTCCCTGAAACTCAGGTTATGAAAATCACTGAGTATAGTTTGAAAATCAGATATAGTAACTCCATTCAGCAACCTGGTAAGGTTTCCAAAAGCACTGGCTGTTTGATAAGCCTGTTCAGGAGTTTCAACAGTTTCACAGGTAAATGTATTTTTAACGAAAGGGATCAGCCTCCAGTATTCTCCATCTTCATCCCGAAAAAAGTTATTCCCATCCATCGTAGGTAAAAATTTAATCATTTGATAATCTGTATCTAAACGACGAATAAATGATTCCGCAGCATTCCAGTTGGATGCAATTTTCTCAGGATCAGGAAATACATGCGTATTGATTTTCTGCAAAATATAATCAGGTTCAGGCTCATTTGTTTCCTGCAAACTGAATGTGAAATTGATATGACCAGTCCCAAATGGATTACATTGAAACTGCCTGTTTTCAATCCCGAAAGCTTTTGCAATACTTTGATATTTTTCTATTTCCATAAATTTTCAGGATAAATATTCTTTGATATCAATGTATTCAGCTGATGTGTAACCAATTCCTTGTCTTTTGGATAAGTGACCCCAAAACAATTGTTTTCGACTGGCAAAACAGTTACAGTGGCAATATGATCGTGGATGAGTTCCTGAATAACAGTTGGAAGAAAAAATTCTTTGTCATGGTTTATTTCACTTTCAATAAATGATTTGAATTTATTTTTAAAAAACTGAAATACAGAAGGCTGAAATCCCCAACAGTTCATTGATACAAGTTTTGACGGAGAGATAATCGTTTCTTTTCCGCCCACTTCCGAGGTTAGATTGCCCAGTGAATTCAATCCCAAAGCCAAATTCTCGACAATACTTACCAGATGAGAAGATGCATCTGTTTCGCATACAGCGCGTGATACCCTTCCATTGGGAGACAAGGTATTCTCTAATCTGTAACCAGCCAAAGCATAGGAAGTTGGATCATTCTGACGGATCAGAAACTGAGATATTTCTTTAAGCGCGTCTTTTCCATAATAATCGTCCGCATTGATCAGAACAAAAGGTTCATTTATTCTGTCAGCCGCTGAAATCAGTGCATGGCCTGTACCCCATGGTTTTTGACGTTTGATAAATATATCGGTTCCTGGTAAGTGTATTTCCGTTTCCTGTACGACTGTTTCAAATGCGATTCTGTTTTTTAATATCCTTGAATACTGTTGTTTAACTTCATTTTCGATCTCTGTCCTCACGACTATGACAATCTTTCCAAAGTCAAGATTGATCGCATCGAACATTGCATAATCCATGATGCGCTCACCATTCGGACCAAATGATTCCAATTGTTTTGTTCCGCCAAAACGGCTGCCAATACCAGCTGCCATGATGACGAGTGAGGGTTTGATCATTGAATATCTTTCTTGCTAATAATTATCATCCAGTGCAAAAATCTGCTTATCAGACTCCCATTTTCCATCTGTGAAATCAGGAATTTCCAATGGAATATTCCCTCCAGCGATGGATTGTTCTGAAAGTGGCGTAATTACGCTCCAGACAGCTGAATCATAAACACTTATCGGACATGGCTCATCCCTTTTCACAGATTCAATAAATGCATTCACAACGAAGAAATCCATTCCTCCATGCCCCGCGTTTTTGGCATCTTCACTATATCGCTGCCAGAGAGGATGATCAAATTTATCAAAAAGCAGTTTCTCATCTTCCCACCGATGCGGTTCACTCAGTTTTTCGATATAAACTGAATTGTTCACATCCATCCACAAACCTTTCGTTCCCTGCACTCTGAAGCCCAGTGAATAAGGCCGGGGCAGATTGGTGTCGTGCTGTAACAAAATGGTTTCTCCCTTTGCTGTATTAATCATTGTCGTTACAACATCGCCCAATTTGAAATCAATTTTCGCGTTCGGATGATCAGTACCTCCATTTTCAACTATATAATTATGTAAACCTCTTGATTTGCTGGCAGTTGAAACCAGTGAGGTGAAGCGGTTCCCTGCATGAATTCCCAGCATTTTCGACACCGGTCCGATGCCATGAGTCGGATATAAATCACCATTGCGGTCAACAGAATGTTGGGTTCGCCATTGTGCTTCAGAAAATCCTTTCTGCCCAAATTCAACGCCACCACCATAAGGTTGCTTTCCATTATTGAATTTTACCTCACGCAAATCGTGCTGGTAACCAGCCTGCATGTGAATCAGTTCGCCAAAAATCCCGGCACGAACCATATTTAATACAGCCATCACATCACGTCGGTAACAAACATTTTCGAGCATCATGTATTTCATTCCTGTGGATTCCGATTTACGGACAATATTCCAATGCTCATCGACAGTAGTTCCAACAACAACCTCACAACCAACATGTTTTCCAGCATCCATGGCATCCATTGCCATCTGATAATGCCATTCCCAGGGTGTGGAAATAATTACCGCGTCAATATCTTTACGTGCCAGTAATTCGCGGTATGCATATTTTCCCTGCTGAAAGATTGCCGGTAAAGGTTTACCGGCGCTGTTAAACAGCTTCATCGCGTCGTCAATCATCACCTGTTGGATATCACAAATGGCAACGACTTCTGTATCATCACGTTGTAAACAAAGTTCAAGATGGTTTTGTCCGCGTAATCCAACACCAATCAATCCGATACGGATTCTTGCGTTTGGGCTGCCAAATACAACTTTTGAAGGCAGAACAGTAAATGCGGAACCGGCCAATGCCGTCATTTTCAAAAAAGTACTCCTGCTGATGGATTTCATAGAATGGAATTTATCAGCCAAATTTACTAAAGAAAACGAATAATTTACCAGATTAACAGGTTTCCTGTCAGGTTCAGATTAATCTGCAATCAGTTTTTTATACCTGATCCTTGTCGGACCAGCATCACCAAGCCGTTTATGCTTGTTTTCCTCATATTCTGAATAGCTTCCCTCGAAGTAATACACCTGAGAGTTTCCTTCAAAAGCCAGAATATGTGTTGCCACACGGTCGAGGAACCAGCGGTCGTGGGAGATAATTACTGCACAGCCTGCAAAATTCTCAATCCCTTCTTCCAGTGCACGCAACGTATTGATATCGATATCGTTGGTAGGTTCGTCAAGCAGCAGGACATTGGCTTCCTGTTTCAATGTCAAGGCAAGATGTAAACGATTGCGCTCACCACCTGAAAGTATGCCTGCTTTTTTACTTTGATCGGTGCCACTGAAGTTGAATCGTGAGACATAAGCCCGCGCATTCATGCTACGGTTCCCCAACCTTATTTC
>CAJBPB010000112.1 GCA_903957365.1 uncultured Bacteroidota bacterium | reverse complement strand
CTTCATCACTTTCCCCCAAATCGTGAATGGGGTATTTGGTGGACCGGTTGTTAAATATTTGTATAACGGAAACGCGATTTTCGCCCTGGTGGCCGCCGGTGTATTGTTGATATTGGGTGCGATTTCAGTACTTTTTGTGAAAGACAAAGACGATATAGTGCATCTGAAATAAAAAACAGGCCATCAGACCGCTGCCTACCAGCAGAGCTGAGTTTTGCAAACTACACCGGACGCAATCAGCGTTTATAAATTAATTGATAAACAACAGGTTATTAGCAGTTTTTGGCTGAATTACTCCGCCTTCTGATTCTTACTGGCGTGCTTCAACACTTTTGCCTCGATATAAAATATAATTTCTTCGGCTATATTTTTACAATGATCTCCCCGTTCGGCGGAGTTTACAAAACGTCGATTTTCATTCTGGTCTTTGACCGATGCATACTCAATTTCTATACAGGGTATTGACAATCGGATACCGAATTGATGCTCAATGAGCCCTGATCTCGTGGCATGGTCTGATGCAATTGAGAACTAACATAAATTGCAATTCTCCGTATAATTTCTCTTGTTTTTTTAAATTTTCTTTATCTACTTTTACATGAACCATTTACAATTTAATGACCCTATATAATCTTTTTTTTAAATGAAACACCTTTCCCTGCTGCTTTTTGCCCTTGTTTGTTATACTTCACCACTGCTCGCTCAGGATTTTTGGGAACAGTTGAATTTCCCGGATAGCACAAATATTTTTTCTATCGCGGTGAACAACAAGGGTGACATTTTTTGTGGAACAGGGATAAATGGGGGTACAGGAGGTATATACCGTTCATTGGATACGGGAGTTACATGGGAGTTTCTGGGTATGCCTGACTATGTTGTTCATGCATTGGCGATTCATGATAATGGTAACATTTTTGCCGCCACTTACCAATCAGCGGAACATTCAGGAATTTCTAAATCGGTTGACAATGGGCAAAGCTGGGAACCTATAATCCCCGATATTGGGATACATGGTAATGTTGTAGCTGTATTACCTTTTGGGGACACCTTGTTTGTGAGCATTGGAGCCGGATACGCTACTTTGGTACGCTCGGCCGATAACGGCCAAACATGGGAACAAGTATTCGCTACGGAAAATAGTAATGATTTTGTAACAGATATAGTTAAATCAGCTAACGGGGAAATTTTTATTAGCATAGAAGGATACATCCAATCAACCGGAGGTGTATATAAATCGACGGATGGAGGTGATAATTGGGAGTTTACAGGACTTTACAATAGTATGATTTCATCCCTTGCCATGAATGCATCCGGTGATTTATTTGCCGGATCGTGGGATGGTTATGAACCTAATTATTCAGGAGTGTATGTTCTCAGAAATGGAGCACAGGATTGGGAAGTGCTGATCAGCGGGCCACAGATTAATGATTTAATTGTAAATAGTGACAATCACATCTATTGCACCAGCTCATGG
Source organism: uncultured Bacteroidota bacterium (assembly GCA_903957365.1). GTDB lineage: Bacteria > Bacteroidota > Bacteroidia > Bacteroidales > F082 > CAJBPB01. Next base: position 805 of record CAJBPB010000112.1, on the reverse strand, counting down.
CCCAATGGGGTTATTCGCTCACTTGACAACGGAGAAAATTTTGAATTAATCATTGATGGCTTACCGGCTGGAATGATGAATGAACTTGTTCTCGATAGTTTGGGATTTCTTTATGTATCAAACCCTGGCACCTTAGCAAGGAGTACAAACACAACCGTTTCTGTTCAGGAAATATATACTTTGAATGCTCATTTGATTCAATATCCTAATCCAGTTAATGATGTTATTAATATTGAAATTTTTTTCAATGAAAAACCCGAGTCGTTTGAAATAGTGATTTACAATAATATAGGTGAGTTAGTATCACTTTGAATTTAATATTGAACCCTGTTGTTGGTGTTTGACAAGGTGGGTTTGCTGTTGTGAAGAATACGTTGTATGCACTATCGCGAATCTGATCACAACTAGTGTTCCATTTGAATGTCGCTGTTCCTTCGCCTGAAGCACTGGTTTGTTCGAACACTGCCCAATTTCCTGGTATGCCACTGTACACATCGCCGGTGGTTCCTATTAAAATAGAATCACCAGGAAGAACACTTTTCGAATTTAATTCCAATTCAAACTTCTCTCCTGCAACTAATTCAATTACCGTATCTTTTCCTAAAGTAAAGCTTGGGAATAAATCGGGGTTTGGTAAGATGTAAATTTTGAAAGTATGACGAGCTGAATCTTGTGGATTGCGACAAGCACCATCCCATGACGCGATATTGATGATATAAGGCTCTGTACGGATCAAACTACAATCGGCAAACCAATTCATTAAAGTTTTAACTGTATCTGCTCCTATGCCAGTAGTTCTAGCAAT
>CAJBPB010000111.1 GCA_903957365.1 uncultured Bacteroidota bacterium | reverse complement strand
TTTCAAGCGGGATTTTACCAAATATAGAATTTATGAACCTAATGGAAACAAAAGCTGCATTCCCAACATTCCAACCTGTAATTACAAACAAGGAACCCAAAAGGATAATGAAAGGAATATAGTCGAACAGCATCTGGTGCAACAGATTTACTGTTAATCCGTTCAAGATCAGATATACCGCAGTTGGTAATCCTAGAACAAGTGAAACAATCAGTTTGTTGTTGTTGTTCTCCCACCAATGATGGAAAAATAACGGTCCGATAGAAATAAACAATAAAATCAGCCCGAAAGGTATTGATGCCCAAAGTGGGATTAGATCTGCTGCAGCATGTTCCATTTTCCTAATTTTTGAGTTACTAAAGTAATTTTTTTTGTAATGTAAACACCTGAAGTTCCATTTTTTTGAATAAAAAAAACAGGAACCTGCAGCAGATTCCTGTTTTAATAAATTTCTATTTTGTTGTTTTACAAGTAAATAAGCTGTACAATGATATAAACTGGTAAAAGAATTATCAATGAAAATTTAAACATATATCCAAAGAAACTCGGCATCTCAATTTTATTCTCTTCGGCGATGGCTTTTACCATGAAGTTTGGACCGTTTCCGATATACGACATCGAACCAAAAAACACTGCGCCAAGTGAAATTGCTGTAAGAAGTGTTTCAGGGATTCCAGCGACCAGATTTGCTCCTGGAAATGAATCCAGCATACCTTTCGCAACTTCATAAAATGCCAGTGCAGTCGGAGCATTGTCTAAAAACGAACTAAGGCTGCCGGCAGCATAATAAAAAGCAGCAGGAGTTTTTAAACCGAGTGATGCTGCGTTTGCCTGCAAATAGATCAAGGTTGGAACCATGGTTACAAATATTCCTAAAAATAAATAGGCAACTTCAGTGATTGGTCCCCATGTAAATTTGTTATCAAATCGTAATTTACTGGAAGTCAGTTTAAAGGATAAAAAAGCAAAAGTCAGCATGGCTGCCTCACGAAGAAATGACAAGTAGCGGTTTTCATGTATCGCATGGATGTATTGCTCGTTAATGAAAGCAACGGATAATACGATACCAATTAAAAACAGGAAATTATAAGAACCAACAATTTTGATTGGTTTTACCATATCTGTATCTTTTTTGATATCAGCAACGGCTTCTTTTTTATAATAATAGCTATCATAAAGATAGTAAATCAACAATAACAATCCGTTGGCAGTAGCCCACTCTTTGGTTAATGAGAAAAACCAGGTGAAACCTGCGCCTTTGAGATATAAAAGAAACAATGGCGGATCGCCGAGAGGAGTGAGTAATCCTCCGCAATTGGCAACAATTGCTATGAAAAACAGAATGGTATGAACCTTGTATTTTCTTTCAGCATTTGTATTGATCACTGGCCTGATCAATAACATTGCGGCGCCGGTTGTTCCCATAAAGGAAGCAAATATTGCACCTATTGCCAAAAAGATCGTATTGGTAAGTGGTTTGGCAGCGAGATTTCCTTTAAACTGAATGCCTCCGGTTATCACAAAGAGGGAACCTAATAAAATGATGAACGGAACGTAATCAAAAATCAGATTATGTACGATATTCATTCCCAGACCATTCATCATCATATAGATGCTTGTTGGTATTCCCAATGCAAATGATACGATTAACTTATTTTTGTTGTGCTCCCACCAATGGTTGAAAAACAGCGGCCCCAGCGCAATCGTTAGAAGCATAATTGCGAAGGGAATAGAAGCCCATAGTGGTGGTATCATTGCTTGTGCATGTTCCA
>CAJBPB010000110.1 GCA_903957365.1 uncultured Bacteroidota bacterium | reverse complement strand
TATGGAAATTGGATTGGGTTTTGGTTGTGATTAGGCTTGGTTGATGAACAATTCAGATAAACGTTCTTTGATACTTTGTAAGGGCTTATCACTCAAATAAAAGACAATTTTTCTAATAAAACAGCCCTTGCAGAACGAATTTTGTTTTTCGTTAATAGCAATACCTCGTCAGTCCGATATTTGACAGCAGATAAAACTTTGATAATTAATCGTTTTTATGTCTGATTTCGATGGCTTTTTGAATCAGGTCAGGCGAACGGATGCGTGGCAGGTTTTCGATAACGTGGAGTGCTTCACAAAATACAGCACATTGAATGTTGCTCTTGTCATAATTGTTAGTTTTAATGTTAAACAATATTGATTTATTTAAGCAACAAATCCAAATGCAAAGAACTGCAAATCAACGAATAAGAATCTTATTCGGTGGACTTGATTTTTACTTCGCCAAGTCCACCGATTAGTCCACCAGGTATTATGCACTTTTATGCGCTTTTATACCCCCCGTAAATGCAAAAAACCACCAAAAATGTGTGATTTTCGGTGGTTTTCAGTGATTTTTCGGTCGAAACGCGGAGAAAGAGGGATTCGAACCCCCGGAGGCTTTGACACCTCAACGGTTTTCAAGACCGCCGCAATCGACCACTCTGCCATTTCTCCGCTGCAAAAGTAAGAAATTTTCCAAATCCACAAACAAAACTTTTAAAAAGAGACAGAATTCTTATTCAATCATCTTCTGAACCATCAGAAAATTGCATTTCTATCCTTAATTTAATTAACAATATGCTAAATGTTAATGTTTTATAACTCGCTTCTAAAATTTGAAATTTACATTGCACCAAAACAAGTCATACCTTACCTTTGTAAATAAATAATAGTAAATTGGGTTATGTATTTAATCCATTAGCTATACAAACCGATGAAACCATGAAAAAGATTATAGTTTTATTTTTGGTTCTTGTACTTTCCCAATCAGCTTTTCCGGCTGACAAAAGTCTACGCGCTTTTTTATCTTACGCAACATTTACTGTTCCGGGAGATAAGTCCACCATTGAAACATACCTTGCTGTTGATGGTAAAAGTGTTATTTTTAAAGAGCAATCTCCAGGAAATTTTCAGGCTTCTATTGAAGTCACCCTGTTATTTAAACAAGCCGATACAATAAGTAGTTTCTCAAAGTATGAATTACTGAGTCCGGTAATTCAAGACACATCTAAGATTGATTTTGGCTTCATTGATTTTCAAAGATATGCCCTTGTGGATGGCGATTATGAGATGGAGATTCAGATCGCAGACCTGAATAATAGTTCAGAACTTCCTTTCAAAACTACTGAAGTTGTTCAATTGAATTATCCCGATGATAAGATGGCATTCTCAGGAATACAGTTTGTTGATAGTTACAAAAAATCTGAAACACCTACCATCATTACAAAAAATGGTTTAGACATTATACCATTGGTTTTCAATTTCTTTCATGAATCGAAAACCACACTGACCTTTTATACCGAAATATATAATAGCGATAAAGTGTTGGGAGATGATGCCATGTTCCTGCTCAGTTACTCTATTCAATCGTATGAAAACAAGACCAAAATGCAGGATTATTTCTTCAATAAACGATTAAATACTGAAAATGTAAACGTTATTTTGAATAGCATTGACATAAAAGACTTACCTTCAGGAAATTACATCCTGACTGTAGAAGCCCGCGATCGGGAAAACAAACTAATTTGTTCAAATGAAATGTTTTTTCAAAGAAGTAATCCAACGATACAATATAATCTGAATGATCTGGCCGGATTGAACATTGAAAACACCTTTGCAAGTCGAATCACTAAAATTGATTCATTACGCGAATCAATCCGTAGTCTTGATCCTCTCTCTAATGAGGTTGAAAGGGATTATGCTAATAACCTTTCCAAATCTGATGACATTAAAACCATGCAACAATATTTGTTTAATTTCTGGTATAAACGAAACAATGCTGATCCGGAATCAGCCTATAAAACTTATTGTTTTGAAGTCAAAAAAGCTGATAAATCTTTCAAAACCCAGACTAAAAGAGGTTACGAAACTGACCGTGGCAGAGTTTACCTTCAATACGGTGCACCCGATCAGATTGCAGACAGCCACAATGAACCCGCTGCCTATCCTTTTGAAATATGGCAATACTATCAGCTTGGAAAACAACGCAATAAAAGATTTGTATTCTGTACACAAGACATGGGAACAAATGATTTTATCCTGATTCACTCGGATGCATATGGCGAATTATCTAATTATCACTGGCAGGAAGATGTTTATAAACGCGTTTGGCCTGGCGATGATGTAGATAATTTTTATCAGGAGGATTCGTGGGGAAGCAAAGCAACGGAATTTTACGAAAATCCACGTTAAGCAATCGAATCGTAATTTTTAAGACTTTGATCTGATAACAACGGACTATTTAAAAATTCGATGTATTTTTGCGCCATCTGACGACATATAATCCCGAATGAAAAAAATCGCATATTATATTTTCATCCTTAAAGCATGGTTTATCTCGCTTCTGCCATTCTGGTTTCTTTACATTCTTTCTGACTTCCTCTATGTAATTGTTTATTATCTTATCAGATACAGAAGAAAAATTGCAACTCAAAACCTTAAAAACAGTTTCCCTGAAAAAAGTTTAGTTGAAATTAAACAGATTGAGAAAAAATACTACCATAATCTGTGTGATATTGTTGTTGAGTTTATTAAAATCCGCCACATCTCCATTGATCAGCTTAAAAAGCGTATGATTATCACCAACCCAACGATTTTACATGAATTGTATAATCAAAATAAGAGTGTTTTTTTGTCTGTAGGGCATTGCGGAAACTGGGATTGGTTTGGCAAGACGATACCATATATCACTGATCATAAAGTATTTGCTATATACAAAGAACTCAGCAGCACCGATTTTGATTCATATATGAAGAGCCTGCGTTCTCGTTTTGGCGTTCCCACATTGATTGAATCAAAATCAACGTATCGTTCTCTTTTACAATCAAAAGATACTACTAATGCAGTTTTTCTGGCAGGTGATCAAACTCCTGGCGGGCTGGATGCTAATTATTGGACTACATTTTTAAATCAGGACACACCATTTTTTCTTGGGATTGAAAAAATGGCTAAATCGTTGGATTATGCTGTGCTTTTCTTCGATATAAAACGCATAAAAAGAGGGCATTATGAAGCCACAATCACACCAATTACACTGAATCCAAAAGAAACAAAAACAAACGAAATAACAGAATCATACGTTCGTTTACTTGAAAATGCAATCATTAATAATCCGGATAATTGGCTTTGGTCTCACCGCCGATGGAAACATAAACGAGAAGGGATCCAGAATTAATGAAGAAAGTAGCCGTCGTTATCCTGAATTTTAATGGAAGAACTTTCCTCCAGAAATTTCTTCCAATTGTTATCCAACATTCGGGCATTTCAGCTGAAATAATAATTGCTGACAATGCATCCACAGATGATTCGGTTGCGTTCATGAATCAGAATTACCCTGAAATCCGTCTCATTCAGAATAAATCGAATAGTGGATTTTCAACTGGTTATAATACAGCACTCAAACAGGTTGAAGCTGAATATTATGTTTTACTCAACTCAGATATTGAAGTTACATCCAATTGGATTGAACCTATCATTGAATTGATGGATGCTGATCCGACAATTGCTGCCTGCCAGCCAAAAATTCTTTCATACTTTGATAAAACTCAATTTGAATATGCTGGTGCAGGTGGAGGATTTATTGATCGTTTCGGATATCCTTTCTGTCGTGGGCGCCTTTTTCAAAGTATTGAACCGGATGAAGGTCAATTCAATGATGTCATTGAAGTTTTTTGGGCCAGTGGCGCATGTATGTTTGTAAGGGCAGATTTATTTCACAGTTTCGGTGGTCTGGATGATGAATTTTTTGCCCATATGGAAGAGATTGATTTTTGCTGGAGATTGAAAAATAATGGCTATAAAATCATGTACTGCTCACATTCAACAGTTTATCATATTGGTGGAGGAACACTACCAAAAGTATCATCACGAAAAACATACCTCAATTTTAGAAACAATCTGTCATTATTATATAAAAATCTTCCCGAAAAGGCTTTGTATTATGTAATTATTTTAAGGCTTTTTCTTGACGGACTGGCAAGTATCAAGTTTTTGTTTCAAGGTGGCATTGGTGACTTTTTAGCCGTCTTGAGGGCTCATTCACACTTTTACCGTAAGATTCCACAATTACGATCAAAGCGTAAATTATTGAACCCGGGGCCAGTGACAAAAATCTATCAAAAAAACATAGCCCTGGACCATTTTATTGGCGGAGTAATGCTATTCAAAGATCTTGAGGAAGACAATTTCAGTTAATCAGACTTGCAATCGCAAGTTCATAACCTTTTAGTCCAAAACCGGTTATACATCCCGATGATGCTGAACCGGTCAACATAATCTGACGATATCCTTCGCGTGCAAATACATTTGAAATATGCACCTCAATTACCGGAATTTTTATAGAAGATAAAGCATCCCTGATAGCAACGGAGGTATGTGCATAACCCCCTGGATTTAAAACCACTGCATCATGGTTTTGCATTGCAAAATGCAAATGATTGATAATTTCACCTTCTACGTTCGACTGAAAATATTCAAGTTGAATCGTTGGAAATCGTAATTTCAGTTGCTCAAAATAATTCTCAAACGACTGATTGCCATAAACATCAGGTTCTCTGACACCCAACAAGTTCAGATTTGGCCCATTAATAATCAATATCTTCATTATCATAAGTTAAATGACAAAGGTAAGTTTTTCAAAAAAATCTTAAACAATATTACTTATAAACACAAAATCTATCTACTTTTGGATCAAATTTATTGCAATAGGGGTGCCTTTGCCACCGTAATGGTGGATGAAAGACAGGCTGAGAATATACCCTTTGAACCTGATGCGGATAATGCCGACGCAGGGAAGAAGAACAAGCTCCCTCTATTGGTTTAATTGTTAATCACTTAAATCAATGAGAAATGAAAAAACTACTTATTTATCTTTTATTTGTGCTGTTGATGCCATTCAGTATTTCAGCACAGTTTACCCTGAGTGGTAAAATTGTAAGTCAGACAGACATGAATTCGCTCGAAGGGGCACACATCCGGATTAAAAAATCAGGGCTCTCAACAGTAAGCGATTTTAATGGAAACTTTAGTTTCGATAATCTAAAAAAAGCTCGTTATGACTTGATTATCAGTTATATTGGTTTTGAGAGAATAATCGAATCCATCGAATTATCTCAAAATAAATTCATCACTATTGAAATGAAAACAGCTGCATTGTTAAGCGATGAAGTGGTTGTAAATGCGACAAGAATCGTTGAAAAAACACCCCTCACCTATTCAGTGGTTGATAAAGAAAAAATTCAACAAAACAATACCGGAGTAGATTTACCCTTTTTGTTACAATCTTCACCTTCACTGGTTGTAAGCAGCGATGCTGGTGGTGGAATTGGATATACAAATCTTAGAATCAGAGGCACCGACCTGACAAGTATCAATGTTACTTTGAATGGCGTTCCGGTAAACGACCCGGAATCGCATTCAGTTTATTTTGTTGATTTACCTGATATGGCGTCCTCAATCGAAAACATCCAGATTCAACGTGGTGTAGGAACATCATCGAATGGTGCAGCAGCTTTTGGGGCAAGTATCAATATTAAAACAGAGGGCCCTTCCAACGAACCTTTTGCCCAGATTAACTCAACTTATGGTGCGTTTGGCACATTGAAAAACACAATTGGATTTGGTACAGGTATGACTGATAAAGGATTCTCCTTTGATGGCCGGTTAAGTAAAATTATATCGGATGGTTATATCGACAGGGCAAAATCTGACCTAAAATCCTATTATCTGACAGGTGCATGGTCTGGCAAAAACACCAATATTAAGTTAATCGCAACAAGTGGATTCGAAAAAACCTATCAGGCCTGGTATGGTGTGCCAAAAGATAGCCTCGAAACAAACCCAACCTATAACCCTGCTGGTGCCATGACGGATAGTACAGGAAATATCATTGGGTATTATGAAAATCAGACCGATAATTACCAACAGGACTATTATCAGTTACTTGTCGCTCAGCAGATTAAATCAAATTTGCATTTATCAGGCGCACTATTTTTAACCAAAGGAAAAGGTTACTATGAGGAATGGGAAAACGATAAAAAATTAAGTGATTACGGCTTCCCGGATGTTAATATCGGAGGACAAACCATTAGTAGCACAGATCTCGTGCAGCAAAAATGGCTCGACAATAATTATTTCGGGTTCAATCTGGCTTTGCAACATCAATCCACCAGATTTAATTCAACCTTGGGTTTAGGATGGAATCAATACTTTGGCGACCATTTTGGATATATAAGCTGGGCAAAATTTGCTTCGGAAAGTCAAAATAACACAAAATGGTATGAAAACTCCGGTGATAAAAAAGATTTCAATGTTTTTATAAAAACTATCTATCACATGAACCGTAAGTTACATCTGTTCGTCGATATTCAATTGCGCACAATTGACTATGCCATTACCGGGACTCATGATGATCTGAGAGATTTCAGTCAAAACCACAATTTCACTTTTGTAAATCCCAAAACAGGTATTTATTATTCATTGGATGAGTACAATAGTATTTATGCCTCTGTAGCCAGATCGAATCGGGAACCAACCAGATCTGTTTACCGCGATGCAAGTCCCGATCAGGAAATTTTCAGCGAGCAACTTACTGACTTTGAATTGGGATATAAACTTGTCAAGAAAAATATTTCTTTTGAATCCAACCTGTTTTACATGGATTATAAAAACCAGTTTGTGCTTACTGGTAAAATTAATGATATCGGTGCTGCCATCATGACCAATGTACCTGAAAGTTATAGGTTTGGAATTGAGACCCAATTAGCCTGGAGAGTAGTCAGTAATTTAGATTTTACAGCAAATCTCACGATCAGCAAAAACAAAATCAACAATTTCACGGAATATATCGACAACTGGAACTATTGGGACGATCCTGAAAATGAACCTTATCAATATGAAAATGAATTAGGTTCAACTACTATTTCGTTTTCACCATCCATGACAGCAGGTGCACAGCTTAATTATCATTTGCGTGAAAACTTTGATATTATATTTGGCTCATCCTATGTAAGCCGTCAGTTTATTGACAACACCTCAAACAAGGAAAGAAGTCTGGACCCATATCTTACAGGAAATCTTCAGCTCAAATACAAAGTGAAACAACCCGTTTTCAAAGTATTAGAAATTTCTGCAATTCTAAATAATCTGTTCAATACAAAATATGAAACCAACGCATGGGTTTATAGATATATATATGATGATCAGCACTATGCAATGGATGGCTATTTTCCACAAGCTGGAAGACATGGATTAATAAGTGCGACAATCAGATTCTAAAGGAACACTTTTTAATAGTTCATTATTGAATTGTTAATACCATTCACTGACCGGTAATTATTTGCGAATTTATAAAAAGGCATATACAATTACTTTTTCATTACTTTAGCGAATGAATTAGTTGCAAACTGAATAAATACTTTTAATTATGGTCCCTAAAATTTCAACCTTAAGCGGTTACATATTTGAATATCAAAAAAGCATTACCAATCCAACCGGATTTTGGACAAATATAGCAGATACATTTTATTGGAGGAAAAAATGGGATCAGGTTCTGACCTGGGATTTTAAAAAAGCAGATGTAAAATGGTTTTTAAACGCTAAACTCAATATCACGGAGAATATTTTTGAAAGACATTTGTTTCATCGTGGAAATCAAACAGCAATAATATGGGAACCAAATGACCCTAAAGACGAGACAGTAAAACTGACCTATTTTGAACTTTTCGATAAAGTCAATCAGTTTGCATTGATACTTAAGCATCAGGGAATTGGCAAGGGAGACCGTGTTGCCATTTATATGCCAATGGTACCTGAACTTGCAATCACTATGCTGGCATGTGCCCGGATTGGAGCAATTCACTCTGTAATATTTGCTGGTTTTTCAGCGCAGTCCCTTTCTGACAGAATCATTGATGCTGGAGCGAAACTACTGGTTACCAGCGACGGAGGATATCGGGGAACAAAGACTATCCCCATAAAACAGATTGCTGATGAGGCGATGGAGACTTGTAAATGTGTTAAAACTGCCATTGTATTGAAACGAACCAATGAAGAAGTAAATATGAAACCAGGTCGTGATCTGTGGTGGCACGATCTCACCCAGCAAATTGATGGTAAAGTTGAAGCGGAAATTATGGATGCTGAAGACCCGCTTTTTATTCTTTATACAAGTGGTTCTACTGGTCAGCCAAAAGGATTGGTGCATACAATTGCAGGTTATATGGTTTACACAGCCTATACATTTAGGAATGTCTTTCAATATGGAGATGGTGAAATTTATTTCTGTTCTGCTGATATTGGCTGGATTACCGGACATTCCTATTTAGTCTATGGTCCTTTGTTAACAGGTGCGACAACCTTGATGTTTGAAGGAATACCAACCTGGCCCGATGCAGGAAGATTCTGGGAAATTGTGGATAAACATCAGGTAAATCAGTTTTATACCGCTCCCACAGCCTTACGTTCACTCATGGCAATGGGAATGGAGTGGCTCGACGGGAAACATCTAAATTCCTTGAAAGTTTTAGGCACCGTTGGTGAGCCAATCAACGAAGAGGCCTGGCACTGGTACCATGACCATATCGGTAAAAATCGCTGTCCGATTGTTGATACATGGTGGCAAACCGAAACCGGTGGAATTATGATCAGTCCTTTGGCTGGCATTATCCCTACAAAACCTTCTTATGCAACATTGCCATTTATGGGAATCCGACCGGCAATTGTCGATCAGGAAGGCAATGAGATGATGGGAAACAGTGTAGAAGGGAATTTATGTATTGCTTATCCATGGCCTGGCATGGCACGTACAATCTGGGGTGATCACGAAAGATTCAGACAAACGTATTTCAGCACTTTTCCAAACTTATATTTCACCGGTGACGGTGTTAAACGTGACGAAGATGGTTATTATAGAATTCTTGGCCGTGTTGATGATGTAATCAATGTTTCTGGTCACAGGATGGGTACTGCCGAAGTTGAAAATGCAATTAATGAGCACCCGTTGGTTAATGAATCTGCAGTTGTCGGCTATCCGCATGCAATCAAAGGACAGGGAATTTATGCTTTTGTTGTTTGTACTGAATTCAGTACCGGTGGTGAAGAAGGAGTTAGAAATTCCATTTTAGTTGGTGTTAGCAAATTCATTGGTTCATTTGCCAGACCAGATAAGATACTATTTGTCAGAGGTTTACCTAAAACACGTTCGGGAAAGATTATGCGCCGCATCTTACGTAAAATTGCGGAAGGACAATACTCAGAATTTGGCGACACCACTACCCTGCTCGATCCTGAAATCGTAAATGAAATTGCCCAATCAGCAATGAAAATTGAATAATTAGAGTTTGTTCATAATGTCCGATTTCTTCGTTATTCTCGACCTTCAAATCAGTCATGTACCTCAGTACACTCCTGATTTTCAGCTCATCGAAACCTCGAACCCGAACATTCTGAATCAAACTCCCGACTTTATAGACAGACACTTCTATGATCATGTTCTTTTCATCATAAGAAATTTAGATCAAAAAACAGGATCATGAAATTCTTCTTCATTTTTATTTTCATTTTCATTGATACTTTTATTTTTGGGCAAGCTTCTGAAGCTTACACCCTTAAGCAAATCACTTTTCAATCATGTATTGAAAGTAATCCAAGGTGGTCACCCGATGGAAAAAGTATTAGTTTTGATTCGAACCGGGATAGTACAAAACAGGTATTTTTGTTTGATACAGATAGTATGATAATCAGTAGGTTATCATCTGAAAATTTGCATACTAGTTTTGCTGTGTGGGACCCGAAAAACAATTATCTGGTTGCTACTTTGTTAGAGAATGACAAAAGCAAACTTGTGGAATTTTCGTTCAAAACCCCTGATTATAAAACTCTTCTTGATAGAGATTTACAAACTAAGGACGCAGATATTCATCCAACCGGTAATTTAATCGCATTTGTCGGGAAATCAAATAATGATTCGGATTGGCGCCTATACACCTACGATTTCAAATATGATAATTTAAACAATTTTACAACACCATCATCAGCCTGTGAAAGCCCACGATGGTCGCCAAAAGGAGATTTTATCAGCTATACGACTTCAGAAAAAAGTAATTTACAAAAACAATCTATTCAGATTATACATTGGTACGGAAAGGCATTTACCCAGATTACTGATTCATTACTTGAGCTGCATTCGGCCTGTTGGTTTCCTACAGGTAGTAAAATCGCGTTTATTGGAAACAGTGTGGATAGTTCCTATATATTTGTTAGTCAAAGAGATGGAAGAGTAAGAGAAGTTGTATTTAAAAGTGATCAGACAATTGAATCACCCTGCTGGGCTCCTGATGGCAAAAGCATTATATTCACTATGAAAATTAATGAGAATCAACAAAACATCTTTCAACTGCTGACTGATTAAAAATTTACGTTGATTTCCTTATCTTTGCCATCAAATTCTATGAAAGATAACATTCAAATAAAAAATAAACGGGCACGTCACGAATACTATCTGGAAGAATTTATGACAGCCGGTATCGTTCTGCTTGGTACTGAAATTAAATCAATCCGACAGGGAAAAGCTACAATCACAGATGCCTATTGCGCTTTTCAGGACAATGAATTGTATGTGAAGGAGATGCATATTGCTGAATATTCACACGGAGGATTTGTGAACCATGAAGCCAAACGTGACAGAAAACTTTTGCTTCAATACCGCGAATTGAAGAAACTAAGAACCAAAACCAAGGAAAAAGGATTTACAATAATCCCTACTATGCTATTTATCAACGACAAAGGATTAGCAAAACTTGAAATTGCATTAGCCAAGGGAAAACACTTCTACGACAAACGTGAAACATTAAAACAAAAGGACACACAACGCGAAATGGATCGTGTAAAAAAATGAAAAACTTATGAATACTAAATTATTAACCCTGTTACTTGTTCTGTTTTCAAGTCAGCTAATGGCGCAACAACCTTCAGTAGAATGGTTGACCTTTGAAAAAGCATCCTCAAAAATGAGTGCAAAACCAAAGAAAATGATTATTGATGTATATACGGATTGGTGTGGCTGGTGCAAAAAAATGGATCAAACCACATTTACCGATCCAGTAATTGCATCTTATATGAGTAAAAACTTTTACTCTGTAAAATTCAATGCAGAAAGCAAAGACACACTTGTATTTAAAGGAAAAACATTCGTAAATCCTACACCAAACGAAAAAAGAAGCGCACACCAGTTCGCCAAAGCCATCCTGCAAGGAAAAATGTCTTATCCATCTTATGTCCTCATGGATGAAAATTTCTCAATAATCACAGTTATACCAGGATATATGACTGCTGATAAGTTTGAACCACTGTTACATTACTTCGTTACAGAGAGTTATAAAACTACAGATTGGAAAGAATACAATGCTTCATTTAAAGGAAGTTTTGGAACAACGGAGAAAGAATAACTGAGATTCCAACCTTTGATTTTCGCTCCAAAATATATTACTTTTGCCACGATCAAAGATCAAAACATACAAATTTACAACTCATAAGATATAGAATATCAGTAATATACTGAATTCATAACTCAATCTGAAGACTCGCAATGAAATATTTAAACTCAGTAATCACCGGAACAGGCTGTTATATTCCAACACGTGTAATTGAAAACAGCAGATTTGCCAAACAGGTTTTTTTCGAAAAGGATCACAGTGTAATCGATAGTCCTGGTGAAGAAGTAACACGTAAATTCCGCGACATCACTGGAATCTATGAAAGACGTTGGGTAACCAAAGATTTAAATAATTCAGATATGGCTGCTATCGCTGCCAAAGCGGCCATCGAAGATGCTGGAATTGATCCGGAAACAATCGACCAGATTATTATGGCACATAATTTTGGTGATGTCATCAAAGGAAGCATCCAGACAGATATCGTCCCAAGCATCGCTTCCCGCGTAAAACACATACTGGGTATTCAAAATGCTGAATGTATTCCTTACGATATCACTTTTGGTTGCCCCGGCTGGATTCAGGGAATGATACAGGCAAATTCATTTATTCAGTCAGGTTTGGCAAAAAGATGTCTTGTTATTGGTTCTGAAACACTTTCCCGTGTTGTTGATACCTATGACCGTGATACCATGATTTTTTCAGACGGAGCCGGTGCAGTGATTGTTGAAGGCATCGAATCGGATGAAAAAACCGGAATGTTATCTTCTTCCTTTATGTCGCATACAAACGAAGAAGCAGGTTACCTTTATCTTGGCAAATCCAATTCTCCTGAAATGGATCCAGAGGTCAGGTATATAAAGATGAACGGCCGTAAAATATATGAGTATTCTCTTTCACGTGTTCCTGTGGCTATGAAAGTCGCACTCGACAAATCAGGGATACCGATTGAAGATGTGAAGAAAATCATCATTCATCAGGCAAATGAAAAAATGGATGAAGCTATTGTACAAAGGTTTTACAAGCTTTATCAAATCCGGGTTGACACGGCGACAATCATGCCTATGAACATTCAGACTTTAGGTAACAGTTCAGTGGCAACAGTCCCAACCCTATATGATATGATTTTAAAAGGTCAGATTGAGAACCATAAAATTCAAAAAAATGATATTTTAATTTTTGCATCTGTTGGTGCCGGGATGAATATCAATGCCTTCGTTTACAAGCAATAAGCGACATTTCATTAAGAATTTCACCTAATGATGCAATAAAAAAGAAATTATTGCATTAATCCTCTGTAACACAAACAAAATGAAAAAAAAAGTTCTTGTAATCGGAGCGAGTACCAATCCTGAGCGATTCTCAAATATTGCAATGATTAAGTTGTTAAAATATGGCCATACCGTGGTTGCCCTGGGCAACAAAAGTGGTGAGGTTGATGGTATAAATATAGAAACGGAAAAGTTAAATTTTCCAGATATAGACACCATTACCTTATATATAGGAAGTAAAAATCAAATTGAATATCAGGATTATATACTTCATTTAAAACCCAGACGTGTAATTTTTAATCCTGGTACATCCAACCCAGACCTGAAATTGCTACTTATAAAAAACGATATTGAGGTAGTTGAAAACTGTACCCTTGTTATGCTCGATGCAGGCAGCTTCTAAAATCACACCAATTTAAAAATTCATACTTTTGTTACCTGAACCCAAAGATAAAATCGCACTAAAAATGGTCAAAAACATACTACTGTCATCAAAATTAAGTTGGTTAGTAGTGATCACTTTCATTCTGTTACTTTCAGGAAATGTTTTGTTTGCGCAGGAATGTGTAATAACTTCAGATGTTCCAATGCCTGTTTGCAAAGGGATCTGGATAAAATTGAGTGTGCCTGAAAGCGCTGATTACACTTATATTTGGTCGCCTGGTGGTGAAACCACACCAGATATTCTGATTAAACCACAGTTAACTGAACAATACCAGGTGACTGTAACCAACAGGATAACCTTAGAACAATGTGTGAGCAGTCCATTTCTTGTGGAATTAAGGCCGACTTTTAATACTGAAATAGAACAACTCCAATTGACCTGCAGCAACGGTGACAACGAAAACGGAAACAATGCCATGTTGCAGGCAAGTGCAACAGGAGATGGAAGCCCATTTGTTTATCGTTGGGATGTCAGACCCATTCAGATTGCTCCTGAAAATCCTTCTCTGGCGATTGGGTTGAAGGCACATCAATGGTACTTCATCGAAATTGAAAACAGTAATGGTTGCGTTCAACGTGATTCAATAAAAACGCTTGCTTATAAAAACCCGATCGTCGAGTTGGGCGAAACCGATCCTGATACTGCTTATATTCAGAATCCGTATGTGAATTTTTCATTCGAAAACTTATCAGCTGATTCTATTGAAATATCAAATTATTTTTGGGATTTTGGTGATGAAAGTCCTACCTCTGATTTGCTCACTCCTCAGCATTTATACATTGAGGAAGGTGATTACAGTGTGTTTCTGACAGTGAATAATCCTCAGGGATGTGACACTATTTACACAAAAGGCGTTAAGATTTTACCGGTAAAACTAAAAATACCCAATGTCATTACCCCAAACGGAGATGATATCAATGATTATTTTATCATCACCGAAGATGCTGGTGGAAGTGATATCCCAGAAACATTAAAAGGTACGGAGTATTATAAAAATTATAAAATACTATCCAAATACTACCAGAAAACTACACTTGTAATTTTCAACCGTCAGGGTCGAAAAATCCTCGAATCAAGTGACTACCAAAACGATTGGAATGGTGGTAACCTTAAAGATGGTGTTTACTTCTATGTACTTCAATGTGAAGGATTTAAGAGTAATGAAGTGTATAGGGGATCAATAACAATCTTCGGCAAAAACAATTAAATTCTCGTCTGAATCGATTTTCCGGTATATTTGCAATATGAAAAATAAACGTTTAAAGATATTCATTCTTGTACAGCTAAGCATACTTACTGTTAGTTTATTTTTCATAAGCTGCTCACATTCAAGCAATAAATCAACTACTGATCTTGTTAAAAATCCCAAATCAGCTGAGGGTATTCTTTCTACAAATATGCCGGTAATTTCTTTTTCAAAAACTGAACATGATTTCGGTCAGTTGATTCAAGGTGAGAAAGTGAGTTGTGTCTTCAAATTTACAAACACGGGAAATGCTGACCTTGTGCTTGTAAAAGTCAGTGCAAGTTGTGGTTGTACGGCAAGTAACTATAGCCACGACCCAATCAAACCAGGCGAAGAAAGTAAAATTGAAGTTACCTTCGACAGCGGTAACCAAAAAGGAATTCAAAACAAAACCATAACAGTATTAACAAACACAAAACCACAATCTACTGTGCTTCGTATCAAAGCCCAGGTATCTAATCCAGAAACAAATTAAACTAATAATTATGAGCATTTTAAACATTTTATTGATGGGTCCGCAAGCCCAGGGTCAGGAAAGTGGCGGAATTATGTCATTTTTACCCTTACTATTAATCATGGTTGTTTTCTTCTTTTTCTTTATCCGTCCACAGATGAAGAAAGCAAAAGAACAGAAGAAATTCCGTGAAGCTTTGAAAAAAGGCGACAAAGTAATTACCATCGGTGGCATCCACGCCAAAGTTTACGAAGTAAAAGATGCAACTCTGGTTGTCGAGATTTCTGACAATGTGAGAATCGAAATTGAAAAAAGCGGCGTTGTAAATGATGCAACACAAATTGGACAAAACAAATAAATTAAAAAGCCGGTTTACAACCGGCTTTTTTAATGCCAAACCGCCAATTTATCTAACGCATTGATTAGCTTTGTAAATCGAAATCAGCGATTTATTTCACCTTGATCCAGCGTATATGCAAACCGAACAAATAAAACCTGTAACCATTACTAAAAAAAGAAGACGCATATTTACTTTTATTTTCTTCATTTTCTTATCCAGTCTTTTCTGGCTTCTGATTAAATTATCAAATAATTATACTGTCCCTTTTGATTTCACGATTACCGTGATTGATGTGCCGGTTGACAAGTGGATAACAGGAAATAACAACCACAAAATCAGAGCAATTGTTACAACTTCAGGTTTTAATTTACTGAAAGACAATTATTTAAAAACCAACAAAAGAAGCCTTAACATTTCTTTGCTTACGGTTCCTTACCGGAAACTTACCAAAAATAATCATTACATCTCTACCCAGAATTTCATCGATCAGATTGCAAGTAACCTCGGTATTCCTGAAAACGCGATCCATCTGGATGAAACTGAAATAACTTTTGAACTTGTTGGCCAACTGTCGGTTGATGTGCCGGTTATTGTCAGAACAAATATTTCTTACAAACAACAATACAATCAGTACGGACCAATCATAATCGAACCCGAATTCGTAAAGGTTTTTGGTCCTGCCAGCGTTCTCGATACTTTGAAAGGGATATACACAGAAGTAATCAAACTGAATAATGTTGATTTTTCATTTGCTGACAAAGTCAATCTCGATATAAATCAATCCATAATTGCAGCCGAATTACAGGAAGTTGATGTAAAGATTTCAATAGAAAAATTCACTGAAAGTTCGCTTGAAATGCAAATTATCAAACCAGCATATTCCAACATTAAACTATTTCCGGAAAAAGTGAAAGTATATTATCTGGTTGCTATGAAAGACTTTGAACAAATAAACCCGAATAGTTTCACCATCTTTGCTGATACAGCCGGATTACAAACGAAAGAACGTTATCTGCCATTAAAACTCATCAACGTTCCTGCGAATATAAAAATCAGCCGGATAGAACCCAATCAGGTTGAATACCTGATTGTTGACTGACAATCAACTGAATAATGAAAAAAATTGGTATTACCGGAAATATGGGAAGTGGCAAATCTCTGGTTTGCAACATTTTCGAAGTTTTACACATTCCTGTCTTCTACGCTGACAGGGAAGCAAAACAACTTTATGGTAAGGCTGATATCTATGAAAAAATGGTTAAGTATTTTGGTAAAAGCATTTACAATCCAGATAAAAAAATTAAACCAACTGTATTAGCCAGGAAAATTTTCAAACGACCTGAAGCACTGGAATTTGTAAATTCAATCATCCATCCTGCGGTCCATATTCGATTTGATGAATGGATATTAATCAACAATTCATCTCCTTATATACTTTATGAGGCTGCTATTTTATTTGAAACCGGCAATGACAAATTGTTTGATGCAGTAATAGTTGTCACTGCTCCCGAACATATCCGGATGGAACGTATCGAAGAGCGTGACAAACTATCCGTTAAAGAGATAAAAAGCCGGATGGCACGCCAATGGCCGGAAGAAATGAAAACGAACCGGGCAAATTTCATTATCCGGAATGATGGCAAAACAATGGTTATACCTCAGGTTTTGAAAATTCACGATCAATTAGTCCACTGATTTTCGAAAAAGAAGTCAAAGTCTAAAGACAAGACATTTGTTCTCCTTTTACCGGAAACAGAATATCCATAAGGTGTTCTCCCTTCTTTCAATTGCAACTTTCAATTAACAAGTTTATTGGTCATTTGCTTTTTATATCACTTTGTGTATATATTTGGCGATCGAATTT
>CAJBPB010000109.1 GCA_903957365.1 uncultured Bacteroidota bacterium | reverse complement strand
GTATCGTTTTTCCTGTCAGGTCAAACAAAGCTATTGTAGTACTGCCCTTATTTTCTGTCTTGAAATCAACAGTGCATGAGCCATTCATAGGATTGGGAAAAACATGAACGATTGATCCCATGTCGGCAGATAATTCAGAGGATCCTACAGTTACATTCAGGTATAGTTCATTGTTTCCGTCAAAAGAAATGCTGGTGCCTTGTGTCAGGTTTTCGACCAGAACGGAGTCAACAATTGAACTGGATCCTGTACCAGTGAAATTAATTACAAAATCTTGTCCCTGCATTTTTAACATGGTAAGCAAGAACAGGAAAATCAATGTTTGTTTTTTCATAACTGTGGGATTATAGTTTAGTATAAATCTGTTGGTTCAATAGGCAACAACACAAATAATTGATTCTTACTCTGAGTCATACAAATTTATGAAAAGCAAATTGATTTGTAAAGAATAAATTCACTAAAAAAATACCAGATGTATCTTTTTGATTTGAAAGGATTATTGAATTTGATCCGGATTATTCGATTGAGTTGTAAACTCTCCGTTAACCGAACGAATATGTAAGTCACGCTGTGGGAAAGGAATTTCAATGTTGTTTTCCTTCAACACATCAAATATTTTGAAGAGGACTTCACTTCGGATACGTTTTCCTTCAACGAAATCAGCAATCCAGAAAAACAATTCGAAATCAAGAGAACTTTCGCCCAGTCCTGCAAAAAATATGAATGGCTCAGGAGATTTCATTATTTCATTGTGCTCAAGTAAAATCTGAAGAAGTAAATCGTTAACAATATGTGGATCAGATTTGTACGATACTCCAATCTTTATCTGCATTCTACGGGATTTGTTCGAAAGTGTCCAGTTTGTCACTTTGTTCGATATCAGTTCTCCGTTGGGAACAATCACTTCGGCGCCATCAAAAGTGTGCAGATTACTCGAACGAATTCCGATTTCCTTGATCCAGCCGGTGTCATTTCCAAGTTCAACCATATCGCCAATCGAAACGGGTTTCTCGATGGCGATAATAAGTCCTGAAACAAGATTGTTAAAAATATTCTGAAGTCCAAAACCAATACCAACGCCAAGGGCTCCCATCAAAACTGTGAGTTGATTCACCGGAATCCCTGATGCAATTATACCAACCAGAAATCCGATACTTATGATAGAAAATCGCAGTAAAAGCATGATGCTGCCAAATGAAGTCCTTTTTTTGAATTGCTTTTTATTGTCATTTGTGCCAAGGGCTGTGTTGATGAGGTTTGCAAGATAAATGGACCCGGTTGTTATAATAAAAAACAATAAAATACTACTAAATGTAAAAACGGAATCGCCCAATTGCCTTGGCTGGTTTATGCTTCGAAAGAATGTGTTTGATAAATCATCATATACATCAATGTTTTTCAGGTATGCGACACCGAAAAAAATCATCGCCAGTACCACAACAATTCTCTTTAGGTTTTTTTCGACGATTTCATGATTAATATATACCGAATGACTGTTTTTATTGATCATGAAGGTAAGAATCCGGAGGTAATCAATAAAAGTATAAACAATCACTGTAAGCACAAGCGCGAGTATAAAAGCATCGATCGCGGTCAGGTACAACTGCCTTCCAAAAGGATAATACCCTAACATTATCAAAATCCAACCATATACAAGCTGAAGCGCAAGAATTAAGTAGATAATCCTGAAAATTTTTGGTTGATCACTTTTGTTAATTACCATATTCCTGTAGATCGTATACATTGGTATCAGAAGGAAAATGGCAAGGCTGAAGAGCAATCTTCCGGCAAATGTTGGGGAGGTAAAGAAATTGATAAGTTTCAGGATGATGAATGAACCAAGCAGAATGAAGAATGGTCCTTTGGCGATATAATTGTTTTCTTTGATGTAAATAATACTGACACAAATTGTCATGGATATAAAAATCAAATCGAGAAAGGCATAGGGGGCGTGGGTGAAAATGAGCGGAGCTACTGACAATCCCATGATAAGGTTAGTTAACGTGGGGTATTTTTGCAGATATTTTTGGGAGTTGATTATGTTTATATCCTTTTTAGCATTTTTCCGGTAATAATGGACTGGTATTAAACACAGTATAAAAATCAAAATACGGTATAGAATCAGGCGGGTGATATTGTGTTTCAGAAAAAAAATAATTGAATCATAAGCCTGATTCAAAGTGTCTTTTACTGTCAGGATAAATGACCTCGGGTAATCGGCAGGCGTTGCTTTCCAGACCGGAGGGAATGAAAAATTCTTTTGTTGAATTCCAATTTCATTGATCAGGTTTTGTGCATACTTATTCGTTTCCTGTAAACGTAAAGCGGTTAAGTTTATCGAGTCTTCAAGTCTGACAATACTTAAAAGCCGGCTGGTGAAAAAGTTGGTCGATTTTTGAATCGTTGAATCAATTAATTCAATTTCTGACCGATAGATTTTTAAGATGGTTGAATCAGCATGTTTACTGAAATAATCAATTTCTCGTTCAATGAGGATTGTATTGGTTGTTTCCTGAAGCAGATAATTGTTATACTGAGCTACTTTTTTCTGCAATCGTTCAAGATCAGTAATTTCCGACTGAATTTCGTTTTTCAGGTCGTTCACCTGTCTTATTCTGAGGGTAATTGAATTGTAGCGGAGATTCTGCCGTATCATTTCGTTTGAACCGGAAATCTTACGCAGTTTCTCGTTTATTTCGACGGTGTCAAGGTTGGGCTGGTGAAGTACAGCCGAGGTATTTAACCTGTTAATATTGGTTTGAATCCATGTCGATGGATTCTTCATCAGATAGGTTACACCTTGCGTGTTAATGGTGGAATCGGTTTGTTGAGGAGCCATTTTTGATTCATGCTGGGCATAAATATTGACTGAAAAAATTGTATTTAACACGATCAAAACAGCCAGGATTGTTGGCTGACTCTTGTTTTTTAGCTTAAACATGGCGTTGTCAGTAAAATTATTATTGAATTTTTACCTGTATTAATAGTGTAAATGGCATATAATTCCGCCACTAAAATACATAAAAATGTATTTGCGAATTGATGCTGAAATAAGGAGGTCAATTGCGATACTTTATTATTTTTGTTCTTATAAAATGAACAAAAACGACAGTTTTGTTTTAATTAATGGGTTTATTTATTTCGGATCAGAATTCATCAAGAACAATTCGGGTTTCATTTTGCTAATAATTCTCCTTCACTTGATAATCAACGGTAAAAAATGATGCGCAGGCTTCTCAGGATTGTTTTTTATTTCTTTATCCTAAGCACTTTAGTGTTACTTCTGGCTACTTTGGCTTTGTCGTATGCGCTTAAAAAAAATGGTATCACATATACCGAAAAGGATTTCGATCTGCCACTCAAACTGACTGTGAAAGGTCTGCAGATAAACCAGACAGGATTTGTTGCTAGTTTTGAGGATGTTGAGATTGATTTGTTGTGGAAAGGATTATTTAAAGGACAAATTAGCGGCGACTATCTGATTATTAAAAATGGCAGCATTCAACAAACAATTTCAGCCACAGATACCACGCAGACTGAAGATCCGTTTTCCATAAGCGACTTTTCTATCCATCTGCAAAAAATACTCCTTTCAAACATTTGCTTCAGCCAATACAATTCGGGAGACACTTTGGCGCTTACTTTTCCAGAATTGAATATTTACAACCTAAATATGGGTGATTCATGGCAAATCGACAGTCTTACAAACCTTCGTAGTAAACTGGATTATCTGCATTACGCAAACGATTCAGTGACCAACGAAAATGTAACCGGTAAGCAGCCAGCGTTTTCTTTCGCTGAAATGCCTGAATTTACTATCAACAGTCTGCGGTTTATAGATTGTGAATTTGATTTTGCTACACCAGAGCAGCGCCATTCAATCACCGGTTTCGATCTTGCGCTCAATGGTTTAAAAGACAAAGATTTATTAAATGTTGCGGTCACGAAATTTTCAATGTGCTATCAGGACACAATCGATGTGAATCTGAATCTGGGTAAAGTAACATTAAACGATAAGGAGAAAATTGAAATTTTGAACCTGCATTTTGACTTTCCCTGGCTGAAATTGCAGATACCACAATTGGAATTTTCAAACCTTGATTCGCCAAAACTGCATATTTTGTTTAAAGATTCCTATTTCAACACCGCTTTGTTAAAATATTTCCTTCCTAAAATGAAATTGCCCTTTGAGTATGAACCTGGAATCAACTTCGGGGGAGAAATTACTTTTTTCAATAACAGAATAGGGTTGGAGCAATTTGATTTACAACTTTCAAATACTACCAATTTGAAGATTGTCGGATTTGCTGATCTTCCTTCCAAACCTGATGCAGAGATACAGTTAAATATCAATGATATCAATACTTCATATAGTGAGATCGCCCAATTACTCGGTTATCAGGTTCCTGCTGGTCAAAAGGAAATTAAAATTCATTCGGGTATTTTGCTTTCTGGTACTTATGAAAACCTTCAGGCTGATGGCATTCTTCGACTCAATGATATCACTTTAAATCTTTCCGCAAATTATTCACTAAACAGTAAAAACGAAATCAACCTGATAGCCAGTTTAAAATCAGCATTTATTGATCCATCTCTACTTTTCAGTTCTCCAGATATTGATTTAAAACTTTTTAATTTTCAATTATCTGGACAGGCTTTTATTGGTAATCAGGTGATGAATGGTTTTTCATTGAAACTACTGAGCGACTCAATTTATTATAATGAGCAGCATATCAGTAATCCGAATGTTGAATTTTGGTACGATAAGAATCTGACAAAAGCAAGTATTCACTTATCAGATATACTTCGGGTTTCATTAAGTTCTGCGGATGATTTGATGAGTGATGAATTCACCTTTGATGGCTCTGTTGATTGCAGCGTCCCGCAACTTCTGGATTTGAATCAAAATGCCGGTGATTTATATTCGCAGTTTAAAGGTCGGTTTCAAAAAGCAGAAAACTCCTTTGATTTTAGTCTTGTTTCAGATACAATTCGTTTTTTGCCTTCTGTTTCAAAAGATGTTTATCAAACGAAGGGTATATTGAAGGCTGGAATAAATAATAATGGAGATATGCGTCTTGATTTTTCTGTTGCCGGGCATGATATTATTCATTTTAAGGGAAGTGGAAATACTATGGATTGGTTGGGAAGCAATGAAAAATGGAAAGGCAATTACCCGGCAACAGAATTTGATCTGGCAATGCATATCGACAGCACACTTATGTTTCACCTGACCGGATTGCACGCTTCCCTTCAACTAGAAAACCTGCAATTAAAGTCTCAGAAGGATGAAATAGAAGCAAGTCTAAACCTGCCTTCGGTCGTTTTCAATGACTTTGAATGGAAGGATATCAAAGGAAATTTTGAATATTCTGACAATAATTTACAAAGTGATCTGACGGTTTCGTTGTTTCAAAATCCTTATGCAATTCTGAAAGACATAAAAATTCTCGTTGAACAGGAATCATCACAAAAAGTTGGCGTTTCAGTCACTGCTTCTGTTCCTGAAATAAGCAACAGCATCGAACTTAGTACAATACTTGGTTTTTCAGATTCCACCTATACAATAAGCCTTGATGACGAAAAGTTACTTCGCTTTGGCGGTCAGAACTGGCGTAAATTAAAAAGCAGGGGTTTTGTTTTCAATCATGATTTTACACTCCTTTCGGGGGAACTTACCATTGCGGATGAAGCCCAAAAAATTAATATTGAAACCTCTGATGATGCTATTTCTTTGAAGATTGATTCGCTCAATCTTTCTCCGCTGTTTCAACTCATGACAAACGATACCACATTTCAGGCACATTTAAATGCAAGTGCCGGTTATCAGTTGGATGATGCCTCCATTTCTTGGTTGTTTTCAATTAATGATTTAAAAATCAACAATATAAAACTCGGCACATTCAGATCTGACGGATTGAGTAATGAAAAATTATTGCGTACCCATTTCGCACTCAATGAAAAGTACGGGAGGCTTGATTTAGCTATACGAAAAGATGAAAATCCACTCAGTTATGATCTTAAAATTGATAATCTGGATGTTAACTTTTTAAATTCAACTTTATCGCCCTGGCAGGATGCAATGCCATTCACAGGCTTTGTAAATGCAAAACTGGATGGATCATACGATACCCGGTTGAATTCGACAGGTTATATTAGTTTTGACAATATTCAAACTTATCTGACAGATTATAAAGTATATCTGAAAGCAGATCAGGATACTTTGTGGTTTAAGGACAGCGAAATGATTGCTAGAAATTTTAAAATATATGATATCAAAGGCAATTATCTCACTCTGGATGGAAGTCTTTCAATAGAGAAGGATTTGTTGATGGATGTAACACTTAAATCCAAAAAATTCAGTCTTCTGGAAGCCGGTGTAAAACATGATAACCTGCAGGGTTCTGTGGATATTACCTCTGATTTACGTATTAAAAACGGGCTTAATGAATTAAAAATCAGTGGAAATCTGGCTGTTTTGCCAAATTCCAGTCTCCGTTATGTTTATGAATCAACAGTAAGTATTGATGAACGTGAGAAGGAGATCACTTTTGTTTCATTTGAAAAAATGGATAAAACGAAAGTTGTGTCCGAAAAAGAGCGGCCGGAAAACAAGAGTGGAAATCCAATTGAATGGGATGTCAATCTTGAAATTGCTAAATCTGATGTGACGATTATTCTTAGCGAAACTGCGCAGGACCAGATAAAAATGACAACAGATGGTAATTTTCTGCTTAAAACCGGTGACAATAATGAGCCATTTCTCTTTGGTACTCTTCAAAGTAAGGAGGGAAGTATAATTTATGATGCTCCGGCTGTCTCGGATCTCAATTTCATGATCGAAAATCTCGAGGTTTACTGGAATGGAGATATGTATGATCCAAAAATTACTTTTCTGGGATCGGAGATTTTCAGGGTATCGCCAAAGGGAATACCCGGCATGACAAACAGCAATACTGTTGTTCCGATAACGGTGCTGGCCAGGGTAAATGACCGGCCGATAAATGATTTTGCTCTGGTGTTTGATATGAACAGCAACAACGCACAGGTGAAAAGCTGGATTCTGTCGTTGCCTGCCGACACCAGAGAAGCTACGGCGATAAACCTGCTTTTGTTTGGAAGTCTGAATTTTGGTGAGACCGGAGGCAGTTCTTCCTATTTGCAGGGATTGGTCGGAAAAATGAATGAGATATCGAGAAGGAACATTAAAAACGCGGATGTTTCTTTTTATGTCGATAACGAGAATATGTCAGAATCTTCTGCTGAAACTACTGACAAACTGGGATATTCTCTTTCAAAAGCCCTTTTCGATAAAAAGATGAAAATCTCGGTGGGTGGTTCCATTGATCTCAGCAACAGTTCATCATCAACACAGAAAAATGCAGTTGCCCTGGGGAATGTCCAGTTGGATTATATTGTTTCAAAAAATCCGGAAATAACCCTCATCCTGTCGCAGAAAAATACTTACGATGGTGTAATTAACGGACAGATTAATGAATCTTCGGTTGGTGTGACTTACCAGAAAAGTTTTCGGAATTTCTTTAAATTCTTCAACAAAAAGGGGCAACAATGAAACAAATATTTTCAATATTTCTTTTGTTATACCTGCTTTCTTCTTGTTCAGGAACACGGCATTTACCTGAGGGAGAATCGCTGTATATTGGAACCAGACAAATGAAATTCAATAAAGTTGAATACAATGAAGTCTGGAAAATAAATGAAGCCGGACGAAAACGAACCGAAGCATATTACAATCTCTGGGATCTCCCCAACGGGTCATTTGGTTTTCCGTCGTTTCGCCTTGTGCCTGGCAGATTACTAATGTATAATTGGTTTTACACCGAAAAGGATAAAGGATTCAGCCGGTGGATGATGAATAATTTCGGTGAACCACCTGTAACAATCAGCAAAATAAATCCTGCCTTGAAAGCCGGAAAAATACGTAATATGTATGAAAACTGGGGGCATTTCGGGACTACTGCAAATTATCAGGTCAAATACAACAAGAAAGGAACAAAAGGAAGAGTGTATTATCAATTCCTGATTCCAAAATCATACACTTACAGAACTATTGACTATATCGTTGATTCTGTGCAACTTCCCATTCAGGAATCAATTCTTGATTATAAAAAAACATCCTTGCTGTTTGCCGGCGATGAATTCAGTCTGGATAAAATCCGGACAGAAAAAAATAATCTGATAAATCATTTCCATAATCAGGGATATTACTTTTTACGTGAAAAGGAAATTGTCATTATGGCTGATACCACTGTTGGCAACAGGCAGATTGATCTTCGTATTCGCTTGTCTGAAAATCTGCCTGCTGTGTATTTTAATAAGCAACGCATAAATAATCAGGTAATAACCATTGATTCCATCGTGCAGAATAATGATGAAGACAGATATTACAGATGGCCGGAAGGAAAAATCAAAAAAAGTTTGCTCGACAGTTTGATTCTGGTGCGTCACGGAGATTATTATTCATTTACAAAAGTCAGAACATCAATACGTAACCTCAGTGAAATTGGTATGTTCTCAAAACCATTGGTTTCAATGTCAGTGGCAGATAATGACTCAACGAAACTTAATTCTCAGGTTTCTGTGCAACCGATGGATGCCACAACTCTTGGTGTTAATGCAAAAGCGAATTATAAAAATATCGGTTATGTAGGGCCTTCGCTGGGAGCCTCTTTCAACCAGCTGAATCTTTTTGGTGGCGCTGAAAATCTTTCGGTCGATCTGGATGCATATTACGATTTCCCGATCGGTGTGTTTAAAGAGCGTGTTTCCAAAGCATCAGGCTTTACTATCAATTCGACCTTATCAGCGCCTCTGGTAAAATCTCCTTTTAAATTCATAAGGCAAACCTATTCGCTTCCCAAAAAATTTGTTTCATTACGAATGGAACTGGATGACAGAAAAGACTACTTCAGGCTTGTCGGATGGAACGCTTCCACGGGTTTCATCTGGTCAACAAGTCTTAAAGTAACCCATAAATTAAATATACTCAGCGCCACTTATTCAAATATTTTGAATTCAACCCCAAAGTTTGATTCAATTACAGCTGACAATCCATCTTTGGCTGTAAGTCTGACCGATCAGTTTATTATCGGTTCTAACTATTCAATCAGATATGACAATCTTTCTCTGGAGAATAAAATCATCGGGACGTATTTTGAAGGGAAAATTGAATTAGATGGAAATTTATTGTCACTGATCAGTAAAAAAGATCCTGAAACTGGTGTCAAAGAGCCGTTTGGAATTCCATTTTCACAATTAGTCCAGATATCTTATGATTTTCGTGCCTATCTGAAAATCAGTGAAAGCAGTATGCTGGCGTTCCGGCATACCGGAGGAATTGGCGTGGCGTATGGCAACAGCACACAAATGCCCTATATCAATCAATTCTTTATTGGAGGCGCCAACAGTTTGAGACCCATCAATGCCAGAAGCGTTGGTCCGGGAAGATACCTTGAACTTAATGAAGGCGAGGTGAATCAGGTTGGAGACATTAAATTGGAATGGAATCTTGAATACAGGCTGAAACTTGGGCCCAGACTTAATCTTGCCGCATGGTCGGATATGGGAAATATCTGGTTACTCAATCCTGATCCAAACAGACCTTATGCAGAAATAAGATGGAATAAAATATTTCAGGACAGTTTCCTCACCTCAGGGGTTGGCGTGAGATTGGACATTGGTTTCCTGACCATGCGGTTAGATTATGGCGCCGTACTTTATGCGCCCATCTTTGTGGACGGTTCCAAATGGATCTGGGAAAACAAACTTCCACTTTGGGGAGCAGTGGTTGGATTTGGATTGCCTTTTTAAGAAATAGTTAGCGGCATAGGGGTGCAATCTCTCAGGAGAATAAAACCTGTCGGGAAGGATTATTGAATGTGTTATTCTGTTTTGATTTGAGAAGTTGTTTTTTCTTTTTCAGCACCAACTTGAAACCTATGTTCAGGTATTGTATTTTCGGAAAAGACTCACTTAGATCTGATGTAGTGATTTATAAATCAGTTATTTGATTGGTGTCAATGTAATACGGGTAAATTGTAATTTATAAACCAAATACGATTTTATTGTAGAATATAAAAGATCATTTTAAAGTCAGACAGACCATTATGGAATTTCGACCTGATCAGATTGAAATGTTGATAATCAAATGTTTCTATTATATTTACCGCAAATTTAAACTTCAGGACAAATAGGAAATACAATCATACAATTATTTATGAGCCGAAAAAGGGTAATTATTCTCAGTCTGGTATTCATTCTGTTAACTTCCGGTTCAATCCTGTTATATTTTCTGGCAATCAATCGCGCTGAAATTAATCTTGAACAACTTGTTGAAAGTCAAAGTAATGGCACGCTACAATTCAAAGTTGAAAAAGTAAGGTTCAACGTTTTTCATCTCCGTTTTGATTTCCAGAAACCAGAACTTCGGACAATTGATACACTCAATACGGTCAGTGGATATCATGTGAAAGCCGATAGGATCATTATCGATTCAGAATCGCTTATTTCCGTATTGTCGGGGAAACAAATTGTCATCGATTCGGTCCTTGTTCAATCACCAGAGATAGAGGTGATAAAATACAAAGAAGGTCCATACGACAAGATATCATTGCCTGATGAGATGGATAAAGTATATCAATCGCTTGAAAGTATTTTGAAGATATTGAACCTGAATTATTTACATATTCATGATGCTAAATTGACTGTTACTGACCGGTTGAAACCTGAAAACCTTCCCATTCAGTTGTCCAATATCAATCTGACAGTCGATAATATTTCTGAAGATCAGAAACCCGGGAAGAATAAGTTTCTTTACGCCGATCGTATTCTTCTTGAAATTTTCGATGAAGAAATTCTATTTCCTGATGGTTATCATGGAATCAAATTTAAAAGTTTGAAAATTGGTACCAGAAGTCAAAGGATAAGTATTGACAGCTGTTTTATTTATGCAAATGCAAATGATTCATCCTCAGTTGAATTCAATGTTTTTATTGATTCCTTGCGCGTTTCAAAACTCGATTTTAATCTTATGGTAAA
The DNA here is from genome assembly GCA_903957365.1 of uncultured Bacteroidota bacterium. Classification (GTDB taxonomy): domain Bacteria; phylum Bacteroidota; class Bacteroidia; order Bacteroidales; family F082; genus CAJBPB01. The sequence continues at coordinate 18,647 of CAJBPB010000109.1, read as the reverse complement.
GGAGAATATTCTGAAGTTTGATTCTGCACAATGTATAAATCCTGAAATCGATATAATGCTGCATTTGAAGGACAACAGAAAAATTACCCAATTGCCAGGTAATGAGTTTTTTAACAGAGATTCGATCGATCAGAAAATAAAAACTGTATTAGGGAATCTTGACATTGGTTACCTTGGAGTGAAGAACGCGAAAATCAATTTTAGAACCGAAAAGAACAATAGAAACTATATATTTAGTTCTGAAAACGACAATTTCAGTATCAGTAAAATTATAGTAAGCGATAAAAAGGATGTTCCGGTTCAACTGGGACAATTTGAAATAGAAGTACGTAATTATGCCCGTTATAGTCCTGATAGTTTGTATGTTGGACAGTTTGACAGGATCAGTATCAAGGATGAAAAAGTACAGTTGATTAATCTCAGAATCAATCCTTCCTTAAAAAATAAAGATCCTTTAAGGAAAGAGATCAAAATGCAGGCATTCGAATTGGATAATATCAACTGGCCGGTTTTGCTTTATGAAAACCGGATTGAAGCCGGTCATGCCTCTTTAATCAAGCCTGAAGTACGGATGGTTTTGCCCAAATCGGCCAATAATCAGGGAGAAAAAGTGAAGACAAATCCTTTTACGGTTTTGAGTCAATATCACGATAAATTGAGGATTGGCGAATTTTTTATCGAGGATGGGGAGCTGGATTTTGAAGTATTAAACGGTCCCCGTTTTTCGATGAGCCATTGTTATGCCGGAATAAATGTTGGTAAATTGCTAGATTCTAAGAATGAAATTGGTTTAATAAATGCCTTTGACAACCTTTCATTCAGTACGGGTGTTTTTAGTAACAGCCTGGCAGACTTTTCATTGACCAATGGTGTTTTTTCCAGACAAAATAGTTTGTTTCAATTTGAACAAATGAAGGAAATAAGTGCCGATCAAAGCCAGTCAATTACTATTAACGGACTCAAGATGAGTGGCATAGTTCTTAATTCATTGAATGATATTTCATTGGCCGGACTTACATGGAAGAGTGCTGATATTTTGGTTCAGATTGATCAGGGAAATGATACAATTTCACAGACTAAGAAACCGTCTGTCGGTTTTAAACTGGTTATAAATAAAATCTCGGGTGGACCAATTAATTTCAGTTTGAAAAGTGAAAATCTGGAAGCTTCAACACAGTTTAATAAGATTTCAACTGCAAAGATTATTCTGGAAAGTGGTAAAAAACCAATCATAAAGGAATTAAATATGGATGGTCAGACTATTCAATTCAATCAAAAGAATAATTTGCAAGGTAGTTTGGGGGATTTTCAAATAGTTGATAAACAAATATCTACAATTAATAATGTAAAAGTTGAACTGCCTTTGCATGGTGAGATGTTAAGCATTGTGATTCCCCGCCTGACATTTTCGGCAGATATAAATCAATTGCTGGACGGGAAAATAAATGCTGATTTTATTGAACTTCATCATCCGGTGATCTCATTCAGTAAAATGGAGGAAAATGATAACATTACTCATTCTTCCAAAAAAAGCGACAATGGACTTCCTCTTATTGATATTAAGCGAATCACCATCGACCAGCCGGAATTAGTGAATCTGCCGGATGCAATGGAAACCAGAATGCAGTTCAATTCTGGCAGCTCAAAATGGGATATTTTGGGAGTTGTTACAAAAATGGAAACACTACAGATTGAAAGTTTTCATATATCCATAAAGCAACCAAAGTATCAAAATGAAAAATTGCAGTTGATAGCAACCGGCAAGGAAGAAATCGATTTGCTGGGTTCATCCATTATTTACCATCCTGAAAATCAACAAAGTGAAAACAGATGGTCATTTATAATTGACGCTTTGAAAATTTCCGGTTTGCATTTGAATTTATTGAAGCAAGAGAATATTCAACAAACTATTATCCTGAATAATATAAAACTTGAAAATCTTGCAGTGAACGATTCTTCTTTTCGAAATAAAAATAATTTTCTGCTTCAAAATGATCGGTTCAGTATTTCAAACGGGGATATTCAATTTGAAAATGAAAATGTCAGTCTTGAAGTTTTTAATCTTGCGCTTACCAAAGCAGCGAACATTCTTTCGATGGATAGTCTGGCATTTTACCCTTTGTCTGACAGAGATGCGTTTATGAAAACAAAGGACTTTCAAATCACACATAATCAGTTGTTTACAGGAAAAATAAATGTGAATGGCATCGATTTTAATCAGCTGGTGCAGGATTCAGTTTTGTATGCCAAAAAGGTTTCTCTGAATGATTTGAATTTTTTGGTTTATAAAGACAAACGTCTTCCGTTCAAACATGGAGTGGAGAAGCCCATGCTGACAGATCTGTTGTTAGGTATCAAGCCAGAAATTAATGTTGATTCTGTGATTCTGAAAAATGGATTCATTGAATATGAGGAATTTAATGATAAAACCAAACAGTTTGGGAAAATTACTTTTGATAAAATAAGGGGTGTCATTACAAATTTTAAAACCTTTAATCCTGCCATCAGCGACAGTCTGAAATTCAATTTATATGCACGTTTACTCGACACTGCCGATTTGCGAATAAAATACAAACAATCATACACCGACAGCCTCTCCGGTTTTAATCTGAAACTTATAGTAAGTTCATTTGACTTGACTGCCTTGAATCCCATATTAAGAACATTTGCTTCTGCTGAGTTGAAGAGTGGTTATCTTGATACAATCCGTATGAGTGTAATCGGAAGAAAACATGTTGCTTTTGGTGTGATGAAAATGTATTACAATCATCTGAATGCGGTAATTTTAAAAAGAGGTACTGAAGATACAAAAACAGTGGTAACCAAATCAGTCAGTTTCATAACTAACCGAATTGTTCATACCAAAAACAGGTATGGTACAGGTGAGGTATATGCTGAGCGCGATCCGGAAAAAGGATTTGTGAATTATTGGGTTAAAATTGTTATCGGAGGCGTTTTTACAAATACGGGTGTCAGGACAAATAAGAAACAGGAACGGAAATATGACAAGGCGATAGAGAAGTACAAAGTGCCACCTATTCCAAATATTCCGGTTGATTATTAATCGTAAAACGAAAAAATAATTGCTATGGCTTTGATCTAAAATTATTCAGCATGAAATAAATTTTACTGATGATTATTGCTAATGATCTTAATCTGGCTGCGTTGCCTGATTCAATTTTACATAATTTCGTAATATGATTTGTTTTTTTTAACTGCGATTTTTGTTTTCTTTGTTGAATCGATTGATTTTTTGAAAAATATCCAAAGAAAACATATTTATATTGAATTTTTCACACAAATAAAACAGAAGAAAATGTTAATCCGGTCGATTTCTTATTTCTTTCTTTCGTTTATAATTGGATTGTCGTCCTGCACCCAGAATAAGAAAGACTCAGAGCAGCAAAAAAATACATTGGAACTTTTGCCTTCTGACACCGCTGAAATTCATAATTATTTATCAAAAGGCGAAGATGTTAAATTCTCAAATTCTGATACTACCCTTTTTTATTTACAAAAAGTGTCAGCCAAAATTGATCAGTTACTGGCATTCAAAAATGAAGAAAACCAATATCCATCCAATGTTGAAAATTATCTGATATTTCTGAAGGCGAAGAGTTTAATGCGTATTGGTATCGTTTACAATATTCAGGATAAGTATAACAAATCCTTCTCACATCTCATAAGAAGTCAGCGTATGTTTGAGAGTTTGATCAATGAAGGAGATATGGAGCGTGCATTAGCATCCAAAAGAGAACTGTCAGACTGTTACACCTATATTGGAATAATTTATCAGTATATCGAGAATAGCTCCAAAGCGGAAGAGTACTTACAGAGTTCAGTCAAAATGAAACATGAGATCAATGATTTAGACGGCATTGAGTTTCCTTATATTCAATTAGCATTGTTTTATACCAAAGAAGCGTTGAAAATGAACGATTCAATTCCTAAATCATTATATTTCAATAAGGCGGGTCAATATTTTCAACAGGCAAAAGAGGTGCTTAGTACTTTACCAAATAAACATACCTTATTGAGATATTACCTTTTTTTTGGAAATTATCAGCGTGCGCAAGGGCATTTTGATGATGCGATGCTTAATTATGAAGAAGCTTTGAGACTTGCTTTGGATAATAATGATAATCTCGGGATTACAAGTGTGTATGAGGAAATGGCTGAAATGCATCTGAATAAGGCGGAAGCAGTAGAAAATGATGGCCGTAATCTAAAATTGTTTGCTGAAGCATTGAATCTATCAATCGTAAATGGAAAGAAATCGTTTGAAATGGCAACACAGTTGGATGCAATACAAATTATAAAGCAGTCAACAAGAAACTTGTACAAAGCATATACTTTAAACTCGGAATATGAAAAAGCCAATTATTATGTAAATGAGTATATCAGAGCGCGCGATACAATAATAGATCATTTGAAAAGAGGGGCGGCTGCGGCACTCGATGAAGAAATGAAAAGTAATTTGCAGATGCGCGAGAATGAAAAGCTGAAAATTACAAGTGATTTATTGAATGAAGAATTAAAATCGGAGCGCCTGTTTGATATTGTGCTATTCCTGATCATTTTATCTACAATATTCATCATAGTCATCATCCAGCGTAACCGAAACAAGCAGAAGAAACTGTTGCACGAATCCAAAGAAAACGAAAGGAAGTTTCATGACCTGCTTGAGTCAACCCCCGACCCGATGTTCATTTTTGACAGAAGAGGAATCATAATACGGATGAATACGCAGGCAGATTTGTTGCTTGGCTACAAAAGGGAAGAATTGATCGGAAAAAAAATCAGCATGCTGTTGACCGAAGGATCAAGAAAAATATTTGACAGTTTCCTTGAAAATGATCTGATTTCTGCGATTCAAAAACTTCAAAAAGTAAAAAAGGAATATTTAATAGTTGCGCTAAGTGGAGATATCATCCCGGTTGAAATGAAAATCAACACAATCAATACTGATGAAGGAGATTTGGTGGTTATTGCTGTAAGGGATATTACATCCAGACTTGCAGCAGAAAAGGAACTTAAGCATATTTACGAAATGTCAGACCGGGCGCTTGACCTTACAAAATCCGGATTCTGGCAAATCAGATTTGATGAACCCGAATATTTATACCCATCGGAAAGAGCAATAAGTATTTTTGGGATGGAAGCCAGCGAAACAAGAAAGTTTTCGCTACAAAATTGGTTCAAAAGAATTGAAATGGTTGATCCTGCTGAATCTGAAATTTGCTGGAATGCTTTACAAGAGGTGATGAAGAGCAAAGAGGAATATTTTGAACAAACCCATCATTATTTGAGATCTGATGATGGAAAGGTAATCTGGATCAAGTCGATCGCATACACGGAGTTTGATGATTTGGGAAAACCAGTCAGCTTATATGGTGTCTCACAGGATATTACAGAAACAAAATTACTTCAGACACAACTCGAAAAAGCCAAGGAGATTGCGGAGGCTGCCACGCGTGCGAAAAGCGATTTTCTGGCCAATATGAGCCATGAAATACGCACACCAATGAACGCGATCATTGGGTTGTCTCATCTGATTCAGAAAACAAAACTCGATATCAAACAGACTGACTATGTCGAGAAAATCAGCCGTTCGGCAAACGCATTGCTGGGAATCATCAATGATATTCTCGATTTTTCAAAAATCGAGGCTGGAAAACTTACCATCGAACATACAGAGTTTGAATTGCAGGATGTAATAAATAGTGTAACCGATCTTGTCACACTCAAGGCACATCAGAAAGGTCTGGAGTTTCTTGTGCAGATTGATCCTAATGTGCCCGCAAACCTTGTTGGAGACCCGCTGTGGATTGGTCAGGTAATAACCAATCTCTGTTCCAATGCGGTAAAGTTTACTGATCGTGGTGAAATCGTTGTCTCAGTAAAATTAGTGGAGAGTAATTCCGATAATCAAACACTTAAGTTTTCGGTCCGTGATTCAGGAATCGGATTAAGTATGGAACAGCAAAGCAAACTATTCAATGCGTTTTCACAGGCAGATACTTCAACCACACGTAAATACGGTGGCACCGGTCTCGGATTAACTATCTCGAAAGACCTGGTTAATTTAATGCATGGCGAGATAAGTGTTGAAAGTGAAACAGGTAAAGGAAGTGTTTTTTCATTCACCGTTGTTTGCGGGATTTCAAAAAACCTCCAAAATCATTCTTTTCCGGCTGCAGTAGATATTCGTGGTAAAAGAGCGCTGGTATGTGATGACAATGAAACCTCCAAAGAAATTCTTAAAGAAGCACTGGAGATGTTCACTTTTGAGGTTGTCGCATGCAGTAATGCAAAAGATGCCATCTCTGAACTGAAAAAACCCGGTGGAAAGCCTGTAGAACTGATACTTATGGATTATAAAATGCCTGAAATTGATGGAATACAGGCAATTGAAATGATACATAATGACCCGGAAATTACAGGATCTCCTAAAATTATCATGGTTTCAGCCTATGGAAAGGAGGATATTTTTACGGATAAAAATCATACCCTGGTTGATGGGTTTATCGAAAAGCCATTGAATTATTCTACCTTGTTTGATACCATCATGGATTTATTTGGTCATCAGATCATTCACAAATCCAGATTCAAAGAAAAAGGAGCAATACAATTAGAAAATTTGAAAGGATTTGCCGGTTCCAGAATACTTCTTGTCGAAGACAACGATATCAATCAACAAGTGGCCACTGAACTGTTAAATGAAGCTGGTTTGATTGTGGATGTGGCAGAAAATGGACAGGTTGCACTCGATATGATTAAAAATTCAGGCATCCCTTCAAAGTATAATCTGGTGCTGATGGATCTTCAAATGCCTGTGATGGATGGATATAATGCAACAATTGAAATAAGGAAACTAAACGATTATAAAACCTTGCCAATCATTGCCATGACCGCCGATGCAATGGCCGGTGTCAAGGAAAAAGTGATTGAAGTAGGAATGATGGATATGTTGACAAAACCTATCAATCCGGATGAAGTTTACACCACAATAATGAAATGGATGTCGAAAGCTGAAGGATTTATTACCTCTGATACCCTTTTTGAGAGCAAGCAAAAGAACCAGGATAACCTGGAAATACCTCTCATAATAGGTGTTAATATGGAAACGGCATTAAAGAGAATCAACAATAACAAGAAACTATATCTGAGTATTCTCCACAAGTTTTATAATAACAACCAGAATTTCATTACTTTACTTAAATCAACTCTTAGCGTAAACGATCAGGAAACCGCACGAAGACAGATCCACACGCTCAAAGGATTGACCGGAAGTATTGGTGCGGAAGAAATTCAGGCATGTGTTGTTGAAATGGAACAACTGATTCTTGCTAACGATCTGAAGAATTTTTCCTTGAAACTGATGCAGCTTGATATTATGCTGACAGCTCTTTTTGCAGAAATGAAAGCAAAACTTATATTCGAAACGACAAATGAAACGGCGGTTGATCATGAAAAAATAAAGGCTCTTTTACCCCAGTTTGAAGAATTGCTGAAAAAGAAAAATCCGAAAGCGAAAAATATGTTGCAGGAAATCGAGAATGCGGGTTTTACTTCGAATGAACTTGCTTCATTGAAAAGAGCTGTAAGCAGTTATGATTTTAAAGAAGCGTTGTTTTTATTGGATGAAATTAAAAAACAAGTATAATAATTATGAAAACCCTTTTTGAAAACACCATTCTTATTGTAGATGACACACCTGAAAACATAGAAATTCTGGTTGAATTACTCGATGAGTTTGATACAAAAATTGCTATCAACGGGCTTGATGCATTGGAAACAGCTTTTGATGATGTTCCTCCTGATTTGATTTTACTTGATATTATGATGCCTGAAATGGATGGTTACGAGGTCTGCCGGCGCCTTCGTGCCAATGAAAGAACCAAAGATGTGCCGGTTATTTTCCTTACTGCCAAAACACTGAAAGATGATATTGTGCTTGGTTTTGAGGCCGGAGGGCAGGATTATGTGACCAAACCATTTGATGCCCGCGAATTAATGGAAAGGGTGAAAACACAACTCGAGCTGAAGACACAGCGTGAGATATTGAAAAATATGAATGTTATTCTTGAAGAAAAGGTAAGGGAACGGACAGCAGCGCTTGACAAAGCCAATAAAGAGCTGCAAGGTCTTGATGTGGCAAAGAATAATTTTCTAATGATGATCAGTCATGAATTGCGGACTCCTTTGAATGGAATCGTTGGGGCAACTTATTTCCTGAATGATACCATGGATAAAGATTCTGAGCTGGCTGAATTTGTTGAGATTTTGAAAGGATCTGTTGACAGGCTTGAGAAATTTTCAACAACAGCTTTGGTCATTACACAGTTGCAAACGGATTCAGCGCTGACAAAAAAGACCCTGGATCTGAGAGAAATAGCAGGCAATTGTATTAACCAAAACAATGAATCCGCAGCAAAAAAAGAAATCATACTGACTGAAAAATTCAGTGAAGATAGCTGTCTCTCATCTGTAAATTTGGACCTTGTAACACGCGCGATCAATAGTGTAATTGAAAATGCTATCAAATATGGAGATCAGAAATCAGTTGTAACGGTGAAAGTATATCCTGACAGTTTGTTCAGTATTGTTGAGGTAATTGATCGTGGAATTGGGTTTTCCCAGGTTGCGCTGGATAATTTATTCAAACCGTTCGGGCTTGGAGAGAAGCATTATGATAAAAACTTAGGACTTAGTCTGAAAGCCACGATGCAGATCATGGAAGCCCATAATGGAAAAATTGAAGTGAACAATTTGCCCGAAGGTGGAGCGACAGTAAAACTGTTGTTTCAGGGGAATTAGAACGAAGTGACCAGCTTAGTTGAGCAGTGAGGAATGTAATAAATAGTTGTTGTCAGGATAATAAATAAACAGACAACTACCTTTCTCAATGGTTTGAAAAACCGGTTTAATCATATCAGGTGGCAGCGACGGGCATCCAAAACTTCGTCCAAGTCGCCCGTTTTTACGTACAAAATCTTCGGTTGCATAATCAGCGCCGTGCATGATGATCTCTCGGTTAACGGCATTGTCATTGAATCCTTTCTCAAGTCCCTGAATAATTAGGGATAATCCTACTTCTGAGCCTAATGCCTGATTTTTAGTTAAATAAAAGCCAAGACTACTTTTCAGGGTGCCTGCCTTGTTCGAAAAATAATGTGCAAACTCATCACCGGTATTTTTGCCATGAGCGACCAATGTATTAAACAGAAGAGTTTGTTTTGTGAAATCAATTACGTACATGCGTTTATTCTTGCTCGATTGTGAGAAGTCAACGATGGTTAATATGGATGGATTTTCAAGTTGGCCGGCCTCTTTGAGTTTGTTGTGACCTTTCATAGCCAACTGAAACACTTGTTTTGATAAACCAAATGCAGACAGATTCAAAACAGAATAGATATCACGGTTTGCCTCTTTTACCAGGTGCAACTCTCCTGAACCTGCATTATTAATCACAGGAATCAAAAAGAGAAGGAGATAGAAAAGATATTTTTTCATTGTGCAAAAATAGGGATTATATACGGAACGTACTTTTATTGAGTTATATTGTACCGTTAAACTTTCCCGAAGGCAACACTCATTTGCTTTTTTTTGATGTTTTTGGGGTATAGCCGTAGTTTTGTCTTCGTTCATTTAATGGAGCGACGTTAACTAAAAGTACACTTTTTCTTCACAATGAACAGATAGCCCATGAATAAAAAAATAATTTGCTTTGTATTTATATTGTTGATAGTCAGTTTTGTAAAGGCGCAAAATATCATGCAATATTCTAAAACTGACAGCGCTTTACAGGATTCAGCAGGATTCAGCAGAACAGACATCCTCAGGTTCGCCAGTAATTATCTTGGTACAATCTATCGGTATGGTAGCAATGATCCGACAAAAGGATTTGATTGTTCTGGTTTCGTATCTTTTGTATTTAATCATTTCAACATCAAGCTTCCCAATAGTTCAAAGGAATATAAGTCACTCGGAACTGCGCTGAAACCTGACGAATTTAATGTTGGTGATATTTTGGTGTTTTACGGCTACAAAGACAAAAATAACATCGGACATGTAGGGATTATATGTGAAGCCAATGGAATGAAATCAAAATTTATACATGCTTCATCTGGTGATGCGTATGGAGTTACTATCAGTAATCTGGATTCAAAGATGTACACACGCCGCTTCTATAAATGTATTGATGTGATCAACGTGAAATGACCGCAAAATGGCTGTGTATGTTCATTTATTGATTATTTACCATTAAATTGGCCAGATTTTCATCCAGCTCGTAAATATCTTCATAAAATTCAATTTCGCCCTTTTCGTTTACCCAGGCGGTAAAATAACCGATATACACAGGGATTTTATTTTTTAACAGGCAGATACTTTCTTTGCCACTTTGCATCGCGGCATCAATTTTTTTTGGTGTCCAGTCAGGGTCATCCTTTAAAATTGTAATGGCAAGATCGCGGGCTTTTCCAACCCTGACACAGCCATGGCTGAATGCCCTGCTTTCCTTTTCAAAGTGGCTTTTTGATGGTGTATCGTGCAGATAGATCTCGTTCGAATTTGGAAACATGAACTTTGCCAATCCCAACGAATTTTTTTTACCAGGTTTCTGACGTACCTGACCATTGTTCCATTCCATATTATGCTTTTCAAGGTAATTGGGGTCTTTGGCAATGCCAGGTTTTACTTCTTTTTTTATAATACTTTGAGGTAAATTCCAATAGGGGCTGAATACGATATAACTCATTTTACCACCAAAAATGACTGTTTTCGTAATGTTTTTGCCCACTACCACCGGTGATTCCAATTCACTTTTACCATCGCGGTAAAAATTCAGTTTATATGAAGGAATATTAACGACAATCATTTCTTTGGCATCAGCTATATCAGGAGAAATCCAGCGACATCGTTCCATATTTACCATGATTTGCAAGATCAGTTTGCTAATCGGGACATTTAATTCATTGATTAGTTTTGGGGTAATTGATGAGGTTGGATTTTTGCCATTGCGCAACTGATAGTTTTTAATCGCAGCAACCAATTCAGTATCAAACCTATTACTGCTGTCGTTTTTTTTGATATCCCCTGTTATAAACAAGCGTTCTCTTATTTGCCTGATTGCCTGAGCCGTGTCTCCTCTTTTATAAGCTTTCACTTTCGGATCAAGGTCGATTGGTTTCCATAAACCAGTTTTCTCTATCTCACGGTATTGCTGCAGCACAGTGCGCAACTTGAAGTATTGTCCGAACAATACTTTTTCGCCTTGGTTTGTGTCTGAATTTGTTAATACCGAATCCAGCAAATTTTTGTAAGACAATTGTTTGCGTGGAAGTAACCAGCCTATGGCGCTTGTGGTAACATCGTCAATTCCTTTGTACACCTTTTCAGAATAATACAGAAACAAACTGGATAACATAATTTCAGTTTCCGTTTTGGAAAGACCGTTTTCGAGTTCATCTTCAAAAATGCCATTTATTTGATTCTGATAGGGAAATACCGATGAAATACCTTCTAATTCAAGATTTTTGGATTTACTGTATAAGGAATTTCCAAACTCAACAATTCCTTTGTTGTCGAACCAGATATAGTTGTATTTGTGCTTCCTGTAAATTGAAACAACATCTGATTCAAACTTTTTTAATTCCGGATGAGATTGAAAGAATGTGGTAACCAATGTGCTGTCAAAAGGAATATTGCTTCTCTGGTTTATTGTTCCTTGTAAATGAGTGTCAAGTGAAGCAGATGGTTTTCTGGTTTGTCGGTTGCAAGATGTGTTTACAATCAGAAACAGTATCACAAGTGAGCAGACGAGGAAATAGAAATTACGCATAATTATTATGGTCAAATATACAATTTGTATAAGAAGTATTTAAGGATTTCGTTGGATTAATTCTCATTATAACAGCAAATTACCTGTCTCGTTTTATTATGATCTTAATTTAAACATTGGGTTAGGTCCGCACATAATATTAAATTTCCTGATGGCAAATATCAGGACAATTCTCTGACAGAACAATTTAAACTGAAGTACATTTAGATATTGTTGAAGAAATATTGCAGTATCGATTTTTTGCAGAAAGAAAAAGCTGTTTTAATAGTGTTGTAAACTATTAAAACAGCTTTTATGGCTTTGGTGAATTTATTTTGCCAAAGATTAGAAACCGAAGTGTTTCATGATGAAAAATATTTCGATGACTGAAATTCTATTGCCTGTAATTGATCAATTCACTGTTTACACCAACATCAGCCGATGATCTGTTTGCCAATGTCAGTTGCATCATTTCGCAACTTTGATCTACCTGAATATTTCCATTCCATGTGCATCCACCGTCGCTAACTGCGGAATAGCTGTAGGCGCCGTAAGATAAGTTGTTAAAATTTGCACAATCACTTGCGCCGCAACCTGGATTTCCTGTATAATATGCACTTATGATGCCCTGGCCGTAAGAAGTGACCGTGACATAAATATTTCCACAACCCAGATCCTGGTTTGTCCAGAAAGTTACATTTCCGGTTTCGCCACCGCCACCGCCACCATCAATCGAAAGCTGCATGGTTTCACAACTCGCATCCACCTGAATTATACCACTCCAGCTGCATCCTCCGTCACTTGTTGCTGTGTATGAATATGATCCATACTCCAGATTTGAAAAATTAGCACAGTCACTTGCCCCGCATCCCGGATTGCCTGAATAATATGCGCCAATAGTACCTGAACCATACGAATTGATGGTCACATAAATGTTTCCACATCCCAGATCCTGATTCACCCAAAAAGTAATATTTCCCTTGTCGATACCGCCACCGCCGCCGTCAGTAATTAGTAAGGTTTCAATTAATACAACTTTACAATCCTGGGCTTCCAGATAGACTGAGCCTTCCCGCACTTCATTGCCACCATTTCCAATGGCTTTTACAGCGTGTGTACCGGCATTAAAAATACTTCCGACTGCCTGTGGATTGCCACAACTGAGTCCTGTGGGGAAATAGTATGTTGATCGTCCTATAAAAACACCATCAATGTAAATATCATATTCATTGTTCAGGTCAACCTGCGATCCAACGTCAATCTGGCCATATTCCTTGCCACCATAATAATAACTGCATGAACCGTCATCGACTGTTGCAGTGGGGTCATAAGTATAACTCTCACTATCCATACATCCCTTTGTCTCTTCCTCTTTGCAAGAGACCAAAAACAGCATGCCTGATGCTGCCAATACAAATAATAATTTTTTAAAGATCATTTTTATTTTTTGATGATTTTAATTAACCAATGCATCCGATAACTATCAGATTGGCCTTTTTGTTTGCCAACACCTTGTTACAAGAAGGATTTTATAAATGGTAATGCTGATTGTTTTATTACCTGAAAAATCACTATTTGGAATGTATCTAAACAATGTGCAAAAGTATTACGCAGCAACCATATCAGATATACCCACTTTTGATGATATTTTTGATTACCATTGTAGTCTATTCCAGTACATTTATGACTTCCATTGAATCGAGAATCGCTGATAAAATAGCATCAATCAGCGCAATAGCTGATGATTTGCCTTCGGTAATCATTATCCACCGGGTTTTGATTGAATCCTCTTCGATTGAATATATGTCGAAAAGTGGTCTCGAAATGCTGAATATCTCCTTGGATGAATTAAAAGCCTTGGGAGGAAATTACTTTGAACACTTTATGAATAAGCAGGATGCTGAGGATTATAATCCTAAATTATTTGCCATGTTCAAAAGGAATAATCAGAATGAAGTGATTACTTTCTTTCAGCAGATGCGACCTTCAGTATTGGCTGACTGGGAATGGCATCTGAGTTCTGTAAAAATTCTGATGCGTGATGATAATGGAAAACCACTTTTACTGATTGTAAGTGCAGTTCCCGTCAATCCTCTTCAGCACATAACCAATAAAATTTCGCGTTTACTTGAAGAGAATAATTTCGTTCGCAATCAATCTATTCATTATGATTTACTTACGCCACGTGAGAAGGAATTATTGCGTTTAATGGCAAAGGGCAAAAGCAACAAGGAAATCTCGTCAGAAATGTTTATCAGCGTAAATACAACTGAAACGCACCGAAAAAACATCAAGGCAAAATTGAAAGTCAGTTCTGCTTTTGAGTTAAACCAATATGCCTCAGCGTTCGATCTGATATAAAGGAACAAATTTTAAAAAGGGAATCCTTAGAAGAAATGGCTTTTCAGATGCACTTTATATTGATTCAGTACTGATCTGATTTGTTTTTATATCATCATAAAATTTTGCCATCGTTATCTGAACCCAAGGAATCAACCAAAAGAAACCAATTCCCAGTGTAAGGATGCAAAGTAAAGACCATCCAATAAAGCGCAGGTATAGCCGGAATAATTTAGCTTTGTAACCGTCCATCATTGCCTTGCTTTTATCAATTGCCTGCATAGGTGAGATGGTTGTGTCTTCCGCAAGAATAAAGAATGTCATTGAATAGGATAGTGCTGCGATAATACCAGGAACAATCAATAAAAGCATCCATAACATGACAAACAACAGCATCAATAAATAGGTTCCCAGCGCTGTGCCGAAATTATAGAAGCCACCAAAAATCTGGCCCAGATTTGGGTTTTGTTTCCGCGACAATGCGAGCGCAAAAATAGAGATCCCAACTGCCATCGGACCAGCGATAATCAGAGAAATTAACCCTGAAGGCGGATAAAACATGGTGGGTGCCTGCACTGCACCAACAACCAGAAAATACACAATAAAAGTTCCTATTGCCAGTCCCCATTGCCCTTTCAGGGATTCTTTGGCCATTCTCATTAATACGACATTCTCTGTTTTCATTTTTTTTGTTTTTAGTTCAGGTTTTTTATTTGTTTGCGATAATCAACATTTCAAAATCTTCTGTTGTAAGTTTATCGGTTCGGCTGAATGCACCCAGCTTTGCACCAAAAATTTCAATGGTTTTGAAACCAAGTGATTTCAACAGCCACGTTATCTCTGACGGTACATAATATCTTTCGTTACATTCAAGTTCCTTTTTATTACCTGAATCATCCTCAACGGCTGTGATACTTGTTTCCCGAAAAGTCATTAAATCGAATGAGCTTTCAACAGACAAAGCATTCCCTTCTAATGCATTAGCGTCAAGGAAGTCCTTCACCGAATGAAACAAGGGGAATAAACCATTCAGCGTGGTAAAAATAAGTTTTCCATTGTCTTTCAACGATTTCGAGGCACTCTGCAATATCTGATAATTCATTTCATCTGTTTCCATCAGTGGGAAAGCACCTTCGCAAATCATGATGGCAAGGTCGAATAAATGGTTAAAAGGTAAATCTCTTGCGTCTTGTTTTTGAAAATCAATCTGTAATCCGAGGGCTGACGCTTTTTCACGTGCACGGTTAATTAATGAATCTGATAAATCAATGCCGGTAACACGGTAGCCTCTTTGGGTTAATTCGATAGCATGTCGGCCGGTCCCGCAACCGATATCAAGTATTTGGGATTGCTTGTTATAATTGATTTCAGATTCGAAGAAATCGCATTCACCCGGTGTTCCCTGAGTGAAGCATTCATTATCATACTTTAACCCGTAATTCTCAAAAAGTGATTCGTACCATTTTTTCATCGTTGAGGCTTAATGAAATTCGTTGTTTACAAAGAAATTCAGTTTTTAGCTTTGGCCGCTATCATTGAAATCAATTTGTTGCCAAACTTAAAAAAGAACAAATATACATATATACAAATGAAATGTAAACCGGCAATATGTCAGTCAATGAATATAATTTTTTTTGTTCCATAAACCTTTTGTCCTTGTGTAAGCCGGATGTAATAAAGGCCCTGAGATAAATTCCCACGTTCGAATTTAATTTCCCTGCCCATAATATTATTTATTTGTTTCACTATATGTCCCAACGGATTATATGCAGTCAGCGTTGTATTTGTCAGGATTTCACTGGTTATTATGGTTGTTTCATGTGAACTGGGATTAGGATAACTTTTCAGGAATGAACCCTCTGACTCCTTTGTTTCGGATGCTCCGGTGCAGGTCAGTGTGCAGTTCTGTTCAGTATTGATCCCGATACCCGCCATGATTAACTCCTGAAACTCAGGACCGGCATCACAATCATTTTTTAGATAAAAATTCAGCCATGGTAGCAATAAACTGAATGTGGTGGTATGCTGTTCTGCAGGTGTGATTTCGGGATCTGGCGAACAGGAATTTTCACCAACGGAGCACAGAAAATTATAATTGGCGAACTGGCAATGGCTTCCGCCAATAATACTTACAAAGGTTTTGCAAACTGATGAAAGGGAATCATACATTGGGATCTGGTGTTCTTCAGGTGGTGTGATACAGTCGTTGGCTCCCGAAAACACTATGGCCGGAATGAAAATATCAGAAGCTGCCGCAATGGAAGAAGGGTTTGTGTTGGCTGGGGCCAGTGTTGCGATGGCTGTAATAGTCGGGTCATATTGAATGGCAAGGAATGCGCTTCCTCCACCCATCGAGTGTCCCATCACGGCCGATTGGGATGCAACCGATTCGTAAAACAGGGAAGTTATATCCTCGCTTTCCTCTTTTAAAGCGCCAGACAGAAACGCAAGGTCCTTCGCGAAATCAGTATGGGAAGGTGAAAAAGAGGTTTCAGTTGTAGCGAAAACCATAATATAACCGTTGGGGACCAATGCCTCCCAGACAACATCATAAGCGCTCCAAATCATCACAAAACCATGTCCAAAAACTAAAACCGGAAATTGCCCTGTTGCAACCGGAACATCATCACCCGTTGTATTGGATGGATAATATATCTCAGTGGTAATATTTCTGTTTTCACGTGATGCATCGATGAAGTTCTGCTGTGTATGCCCTATCTGGAATGTCTGCGAAAATCCAGCGTTTATTATCAGATTCATGATCACCAGACAACTAAGAAAAAGTTTCATTGCTTTGTTTTTTCGACAATGATACTAACAAATGTTGTATTACCAATGTTGCTTTTAAAATTCATAATCAAATTGTTGTGCCATTGTGTATCTTTAACGCCTGAATCATTTGCATCACTTTTGCGCAACTATGGCATCGAAAATTATCGAAAACTTTACCCATAAAGTACTCATACCATTCAGGCTGGTTCCAAAAGATGGCTTGAGTCCCGAAAAACTTGCGTTTTCAGTCACAATAGGATTATTAACTGGCTTATTTCCTGTGTTTGGTGCAACAACTCTGCTTAGCTTACTGTTTACTTTCATCTTCCGTCAGAATCTGATGATTGTGCAGTCGGTGCAATGGATAATGGGTGTTTTTCAGGTGTTAATGATTATTCCTTTTATGCGTCTGGGCGTTTGGCTGCTGAATCAACCTGAAATACAGATCAATATCGATCAGATTAAGATGGCTTTTCAGTTTGGTTTGTTGCAAGGAATAAAAACCATGGGGGTTTTTCATTTATTCGGTATCGTCGGATGGATTGTCGTGGCATTGCCTTTTGGATCGGTTTTTTATTTCGGTCTCTTGAAATTCTTTCGAAGGAAACTCTAAGTTCTGGGATTAAGTTATTTGTTGTTTATTTTTTACAGACATGAATTAATAACTATTGAGATTTATAATTATTTCATTATCGACAGCCAAAATTAATCCTGATGCTCCCAATTAATAAAAAAATACTGCATATTTGCATGGCAATTCAAACAATAATTAAAACAAAACATGATGAAGAAACTAATTACCCTATCGTTTTTCTGCCTGTTATTTGCAGGTTATTCTTTCGGCCAGTCTGAGTCGAAATCATATTTCACTTCTGGTGGTGAGATGATCTTTTCTTTTGCCAATATTGAAGACAATGGCCACAAGGAAAGTTCAGTGCTTCGTTGGGCGCCGGTTTTTAACGTTCAAAGTATGTGGAACTCTGATATTAATGAACATTTTGGCGTTTTCACAGGATTGGCTGTTCGGAATGTCGGTTTTATCTATGATAATTACAGTGCGACAAGAATGAACGGTGAAACTGCTGTTGGTACATACAAGAAAAAATTCAGAACCTACAATGTTGGTATTCCTGTTGGATTCAAAATTGGCAATTTAAACAAGATGTTTTTATATGCCGGTTATGAAATCGAATTTCCTTTTCTTTACAAGGAAAAAACTTTTGATGGAGACGATAAAATTGACAAAATCACAGGTTGGTTCAGCGATCGTAATGAATGGTTTCAACACGGATTGCTGGTCGGTGTGCAGTTTCCTTACGGATTGAATCTGAAATTCAAATACTATTTCAGCGAATTACTTAACCAGGATTACGCTGAATCGAATGGTAATAAACCTTATGCAGGCTTAAAAGCCAATGTATTTTATTTCTCATTGAGTTCTTCTCTTTTCAAAAATTTTGATTTTGAAAAACCAAGTCCAGAGAAAGTCTACTAAATTTATATGAAAGTTTGATCGAAGGGAAACATGGAAACGTGTTTCCCTTTTTTTTGTTAAGATAATTGCATTTGATGTGTTTGAGTCAGGATTAACTTCTTTGCATAATGAATATTTCTTTAATATGTCCTGCAACTTCCAATCCGGCATTTCTTCCGGTATCATTTAGAAGTATTGTTTTGTTGATTTTGTCATACAGCTGAACCTCAATTCTGT
>CAJBPB010000108.1 GCA_903957365.1 uncultured Bacteroidota bacterium | reverse complement strand
TTAATTTTTCAGTTATTACTGTATATTTATTTGACAATAACAGCCTTATATATATTTGTATTTGCTGTGGCTTCATGTTTTAAATATAGAGTCAGTTCAAATCAACCAATTAAGAAAAATAGAAAATTTGCAGTCTTGATACCTTGCTACCAGGAGGATGATGTTATTATAGATGTCATCCTTGATGCCTTTCAACAAAACTATGAATCCTATGATGTCGTTGTAATCGCTGATAATTTTAATGAAACAACCATCGAAAAACTTAAGGCTCTGCCAATAATTTTATTTAATAAAAAGTTTGATATTAGTACCAAAACGAGGGCATTAAACTATGCGCTCCAAAATTTACCTGATAATGTGTATGATGCAGTGGTTATTTTAGATGCTGATAATATTATGGAAGAAGGATTTCTTATAAAGGTAAATGAATCCTTTGAAAATGGATTTCTTGTTATTCAAGGTCATCGGGTTGCTAAGAATACTAATACCAATTTTGCTCTTCTGGATGCGATCAGTGAAGAGATCAATAACAATATTTTTCGCAAAGGACACCGAATCCTTGGACTATCTTCTGCCTTGATTGGCTCTGCAATGGCTTTTGATTATGTTTTTTTCAAGAACCTTATGAAAGACATCGAAGTAGTAGGTGGTTTCGATAAAGAATTGGAATTAAAGCTTATGCATGACGGTTATAAAATTGAATATCTGGAAAACGCATTTGTTTTTGATGAAAAGGTTCAAAATGTTAAAGTATTCGCTAAACAAAGACGCAGATGGCTTTCAGCCCAATTTCATTATTTCGGTATTCATTTTATTCCTGCACTGAAAGCTTTGGTCTTACATCATAATATTGATTACTTCAATAAAGCTTATCAATATATACAACTTCCCAGAATCTTGCTGGCAGGTTCACTATTTATCATCACTTTTTTATCAATATTTATAAATCCGTTGCATTTAACGATTGGCTGGGCCATTAGTCTGATAATTACAATACTCGCACTATTATTATCCGTACCCCGAAAATTTTATACCTTGCAATCATTAAGGGCAATTGTATTTTTACCCCAGGGTTTCATATTTATGTTTCTTTCATTGTTGCGGATGAAAGGAGCTAACACAAAGTTTATTCACACAAAACATACGTACAATGCTTTTCAGATAAAGCAAAAAAAATAATAGTTTGAGATAAATTAAAACTTGAAGAAATGAAAATTGGCATTGAAGGACAAAGACTATTCAGGGTTAAGAAGCACGGTATGGATATGGTTGCACTGGAGCTGATTAAAAACCTTCAGGAGATTGACCATGAAAATGAATATTTTATTTTTATCAAACCGGATGAAGACACTTCCTGTTTAAAAGAAACGGCAAATTTCCACCTGATCGAACTTGCAGGCGGCCCTTATCCTACCTGGGAACAATATGCACTTCCGAAAGCAGCTTTGAAATATGGTTGTGATATACTGCATTGTACAAGCAATACAGCACCCATTTCAACATCAATTCCTCTGGTTGTAACACTTCACGATATTATTTATCTTGAGAGCGTCAGCATATTAAAGAAAGGTGGTACATGGTATCAAAAGATGGGAAATATGTATCGCAGGTATGTTGTCCCTAAAGTTGTAAAAAAAAGCAGAAAGATCATAACAGTCTCACACTTTGAAAAAAACAGAATAAAAGGATTTTTCGGATTTCCTGAGACAGATCAAAGATTGGTTGCTGTCTATAATGGCGTCAGCGACTATTTCAAACCTATTCAGGATGTTGCTGAACTGAAAAGAGTGAAAGAAAAATACCATTTACCAGATAAATTCGCGTTTTTTCTGGGGAATACAGATCCAAAGAAAAATACAAAAGGCGTTTTGAAAGCTTTTTCCGACTATTTAAAATCGGGAAATGAGCCTTTGGAATTGGTTATGCTCGATTATGAAAAAAGTGCATTAAACGGTTTATTGTCCGAAATTGGTGATAATGATTTGATAAAACACATCCATTTAACCGGTTATGTCGTAAACACTGATCTTCCTGCTATTTATAGTCAATGCGCCGTTTTTCTATATCCTTCCCTTCGCGAAAGTTTTGGCATACCTATGTTGGAAGCCATGCGTTGCGGCTGTCCGGTAATTACCTCCAATACTTCCAGTATGCCTGAGGTTTCAGGTGGCGCTGCATATATTATTGATCCTTTCAAACCGACAGAAATTACTGAGGCGATGATCAGAGTAATGACTGACGAAAATTTACGATTGAAACTTATAAATTCAGGCCTGGTGCAGGCATCAAAGTTCTCATGGCGTGCTATGGCCCATGAAGTCCTCAATATTTATAAAGAAATTGTTTAGTTCAATAACAAAAAATCAGGTATTATGATTAAAAATCGGGATTTTATAGTTGTTGGCCTTCAGGCACTTGACAGCAGAATTGGGAGCAATTGCATCAATATTGCTCAGGAAATTGCCCGGCATAACAGGGTATTATATGTCAATTACCCACTCGATCGTCTTACAAAAATCAGAGAAAAAGCCGATCCGCTGGTGATGAAGAGAAACAGAATCAACAAAGGATTAGAGTCTGATCTTGTGCAGGTTTCTGAAAATTTATGGAATCTTTATCCTAAAACAACACTTGAATCAATAAGTCGCTTACCGTTTTCGGGAGTTTTCGATTTGCTGAATAAAATAAATAACAAACGTTTCGCCCGTGAAATTAAAAAGGCAGTTGATAAGCTTAAGTTTCATAACTTTTTTATTTTCAACGATAGTGACATGTTCAGAAGTTTTTATCTGAAAGAGATGTTACATCCTGAATTATATATTTATTATACTCGCGACAATTTGATTGCAGTGGATTTCTGGAAAAAACAAGGTATCCGTATTGAAGCTGCCTTGATGGCAAAATCTGATCTGGTTGTGGCAAACTCAACATATCTGGCTGACCATGCCCGACAATTCAATCCACATTCATATTATGTCGGACAAGGATGTGATGTTAGTTTATTCGATAAAAACCTGATCAAGGAAGAGCCAGAGGATTTAAGACATATAAAAAGGCCCATCATTGGTTATATCGGTGCTTTGTTTTCACTTCGACTTGACATTGATGTATTGGTTTATCTCGCAAAGCAGCGTCCTGACTGGCAAATTGTATTGGTTGGCCCCGAAGATGACGCATTTAAATCGAGTGAGTTGCATAAAATTCCAAATGTTTATTTTCTTGGGAGTAAGAAAATGGAAGAACTCCCGGCCTATTTGAACTTTTTTGATGTAGCCTTGAATCCTCAAAAACTGAATGAGGTAACGATTGGAAACTATCCTCGAAAGATTGATGAATATCTGGCCATGGGTAAACCAACAGTAGGAACTTTAACAAAAGCAATGGAAGTATTTGCTGAACATACATATCTGGCAGTCACAAAAGAAGATTATCTCACTCTGGTCGAAAAAGCTTTGTCAGAAAATTCACCGCAAAAGGAATTGGAAAGGGAGATTTTTGCAAAAAGTCATACATGGGAGAATAATGTTCGTGAAATATACGATAAGATGTTAATTTTGATGCAGTCACCTAAATAATTGTACCATGGGAATTATAGCAACAATTAAGGGGAATCCAAAACTCAAACAATTTGCACTTTGGGCTTTGATGCCTGCTAATCAGGCAAGGCCAAGGCTTTGGGTTAAGTTATTTCTTAATCCTTTTAAACATAAAAAAGGCAAAAGGTCATTGATACGCAGAAATACAAGGATGGATCTGATGCCTTTCAATGATTTTAGTATCGGACAAGACTCGACTATTGAAGATTATACAACCGTTAATAATGGAGTAGGCGCGGTTCATATCGGTGATCGCACCAGGATTGGTCTTGGTTGTGTTCTCATTGGCCCGGTAACTGTTGGTAACGATATTATGTTTGCACAACATATTGTGGCATCTGGATTAAATCATGGTTATCAGGATATTAGTTTACCCATTAGCAGACAAGCAGTTGAGACGAAGGAAATTATTATCGAAGATGAAGTATGGATAGGAGCTAACTCTGTAATAACTGCTGGTGTAACCATTGGAAAACACAGTGTTGTCGCAGGAGGTAGCGTCGTCACGAAATCTGTTCCTCCCTATTCTGTTGTCGGAGGCAATCCGGCCAAAGTTTTACGTTTATATAATGAGATCACCAAAACATGGGAGAGGCCTATTTAAAAAACATTAAACCAACTAGTTAAGAATAAATTATGCATAAAATATTTACTTTTATCCGTTATTTAAAGGATTACCTTCAATATGGTCAGATCCGGCTTGTAGTAAGTTCAATCGTTTTTCTGGTTACAAGGAAGTCGGTTATTGAAACACGCATCTGCAGAGGAAAACTAGGTTATTTCCTGCATCGTAAAGGAACTTTGGATTTTCAATTCGGTAATTTTGCTTATGAATGGCCGGTAAAAAAATTCTTTCTCGACTACTATAAAGACAGGAATGTATTTATTGATGTAGGCGCAAATATGGGAACATATACCTTGATGATGCAAAACTTCGGGATAAAAACATTTTCGTTTGAACCAGCCAAGGCAAATTATAAAGCATTGACCATTAATCTTATGTTAAATAATCATGAAAACAATGCGGTGGTTTATAATCTGGGGTTAGGAAGTAAAAAAAGCCATGAGTTGTTCGTTTTTGATCCGATTAATACAGGTGCATCACATATGAATTCGGTTGCCGTGTATGACCATGACACAGATGGACGAGGTAAAATGGATGAAGTTGATCTTGTTATGCTTGATGAGATGATCGAAACAATGGCGATTTCACTCACTGACCGGATAATGATAAAGATTGATGTTGAAGGAATGGAAAAGGATGTTTTGTTGGGCGCCAAAGAGTTTATGAAAAAATATTCAGATATAATCCTTGTGATTGAAAGCGTTCATTCAGGAGAGCAGGAGTTAAAATATATTCTCGATCAAATGGCTGTATTTGAGTATATTAAGGTAGATAAACTGAATTTTGCGGCAAAAAAGATTAATAACCTTTAAAAATCCAATCTCATGCTAACAATGAAAATAGTCTTTTGGGTTCTGTTGTTTCTGGTTTTTTACGCCTATCTGGGCTATGGCATGGTTTTGTTTTTACTTATTAAACTGAAACGATTGTTTGGCGGTAAACGCATTCAGATTGATCCGGATTATGAGCCAGAAGTTACTCTTTTCGTTGCCGCTTATAATGAAAAAGATTATGTAACTGCCAAAGTCAGGAATTCTTTTGAAATGGAATATCCTTCTGCAAAAATAAAACAGGTTTGGGTTACAGATGGTTCATCTGATGGAACTCCAGATATGTTGAAAAAGTATGTGAATCAAGGTGTTGAAGTATATCATGAGGATGCCCGTGGTGGTAAAATCGGTGCAATGAACCGCGGTATTCAGTTTGTAAAATCGCCGATTGTTATTTTTTCAGATGGAAACACTTTATTGGGTAAAGAATCAGTCCGAAGAATAGTACAACTCTTTTCAGATCCTAAAGTTGGATGTGTTTCCGGTGAAAAAAGAATTTATAATAAAGACAAGGATGCTGCCGCCGGCACTGAAGGTATTTATTGGAAATATGAATCTAAACTTAAAAAGTGGGATGCAGAGTTATATTCAGTTGTTGGTGCAGCAGGAGAATTATTTGCTATCAGAACTGAACTTTTCGAGAAAGTTGAAAAAGACACTTTGCTTGATGATTTTATTATTTCATTGCGTGTCGCTATGAAAGGTTATACCATTCAGTATGACCCTGAAGCCTATGCCATTGAAACTGCTTCTTCCGATGTGAAAGAAGAGTTAAAAAGGAAAATTCGTATTGCCGCTGGTGGAATTCAATCCATTATCAGATTAAGCGCATTGCTGAATGTATTCAAATACGGAACACTAAGTTTTCAATATATTTCACACAGGGTATTGAGATGGACAATTGCACCGCTTGCTTTGCCCGTTTTACTTATTTTAAATTTGCTGATCACATATAAAACCGGATTTAATAAGTTTTTCGATTTGTTTGCAATACTACTTTATCTTCAGTTTTTATTCTATATTTTGGCTATTGTGGGCTGGTATCTCGAAAACAAAGCCATTCGTATAAAAATTTTATTTATTCCTTATTATTTTCTCGTTATGAATGTGGCTGTTTGGTTGGGAATGAAGAGGTATTTCAGAGGAACCCAGTCAGTAAATTGGGAACGTGCAAAACGCGGCAGTTAATAGTATCTTTACAACACAAATTGAAAATTATCTGAACAAATGGGCATCTATTATAAATTCTTTGTAAGTATTTCTTGTGTATTAATTATTTCATTAAGCTTATTTTCACAGTCTTACTGCAAATTATCCATCTCAAATAATGTAAGTGTTGTAGAGGGAACTACAATCCAGCCTGGTGATACAATTTGTATTCAGGGCGGTAACAGAGCATATCTACTTTTCAGAAATCTGGTGGGCACAGCGGAGTTGCCTATAACCATTGTAAATGCTGGAGGACAAGCAGTTATTGACACCGATAATTATTATGGAATCAAGTTTTTTGGTTGTCGTTTTGTCCGTTTGGTTGGTAATAATGTTCCGGGTGTACAATATGGTTTTAAAGTCAAACGTGTTGGAAATGGCGCTGGTATTTCGGTAGATAATCTGAGCACCAACGTAGAAATCGCCTTTATAGAAATTTCAAATACGGCCATCGGTGGAATCTATGCCAAAACTGAACCTGATTGTAGTTTTATTGCCACCAGAGATAAGTTTACCTTGTACGATCTGAGAATTCATGATTGTTATCTGCATGATATTGCAGACGAAGGCTTTTACATTGGTAGTTCCAAATTTACCGGACAAACATTAACTGATTGTGATACCATTGTTTTACCACATATTATCAGTGGCGTCAAAGTATATAATAATATTGTTGAAAATACAGGTTGGGATGGAATCCAGGTGAGCTCTGCTCCTTTCGATTGTGAAATTTATGGTAATATTATACGTAACGATTCATACAGAGAAACACCCTACCAGATGTCAGGTATTCTTATTGGAGGCGGATCAGATTGTGATTGTTACAATAACACAATTATTGACGGTAAAGGTGACGGAATTGATATTTTTGGCAGTAATGAAATGCGTATTTACAATAACCTGATAGTAAGGCCAGGGAAAAATTATTTTCCAGGAGATCCTGCCTATCCCCGTCATGGAATCTTTTTTGGAACAGCGCCCGATAACAGCACATCCTCACTTGTACTGGTTTTTAATACAATTATTCAACCAAAAACAAACGGGATTCGCTTTTTTAACAATAATTCAACAGGCAATCTGATTCAGAATAATATTGTTTGCGAACCTGGTGATCTTAATACACAAGGTGATGCGGCTTATTTTAATCACAATTTATTAAACACGCAATTCATTCTCTGGAATAATTTTTTTAGTGGTTCAATAGCTACAGTTCAATTTGTTGATCCATTGCAATTGAATTTTGACCTGAAACCAGGTTCACCAGTTGTTAATAAGGCAACTACAGTGAGTAATTTCGAACTACTATTCGATATTCTTAACAGAGAGCGCCCTTTTCATGCCGGATCAGATATTGGTGCTTTTGAATGCCATGACATTCATGCTGGTATTTCATCACCACCGGAAAACAAAAATCAATTAATTTTTTCACCAAACCCAGCGAATGGGACTGTTACATTTAAATTGACTGAACCATACATCGAAAACGCTGAAATTCTGATTTATGACAGTTTTGGAAAGCAAATGCAAAACACAAAAATCAGTATTCATAGTGTAAACAATTCTTTATTCATTCTTGATATTTCAACGTTGGCAAAAGGAATATATTTTGTTCATATTTCTTCAGAAAACAAAACAAATACAGGAAAGTTAATTGTGAAATAAAAAAAGCTGAATCATGAAAAAGTTTATTAAAAAATTGATTCCTCGTCGTTTAGGTTATTTATTAAGAAGAATCTATCTCTCTTTCAGAAGAATAATATTTAGTGGAAAAAAATATTATTGTCCACTATGTCAGCAATCATACAAATCAATGCTCTCAGGAGGTTTTGATCTGCCTGTTAACAATGAAATGAAAATAATCGGTGCCGGCCGTCGATCAAATGTTGTTTGTCCGGGCTGCGGTTCAACTGATCGCGACCGTCTTCTTTACACCTATTTAAACAATACACCTGGCTTGCTTAAACCTTTTGTAAAAATACTTCATATTGCTCCGGAACCGGGACTTTCAAAATTTTTGAAAAACATTAGCAAAATAGCCTATAAAAGTGGTGTAAAGTATCACGAAGGTTTTTATTATGGTAATAACATTCCACTATTTGATATTTTAAATCTTCCTTTCGAAAACAATAAATTTGAACTGGTCGTATGTAACCATGTACTCGAACATATCGAAAACGACAAACGGGCGATGGAAGAAATATTTCGTGTTATGCAACCAGGCGCAAAAGCGATACTACAGGTTCCATGGTCCCCAATACTGAATGAAACAATTGAAGATCCTGCCATCACAGATCCAAAAGAAAGAGAAAAAAAATTCGGGCAGTTCGACCATGTCAGGTTGTATGGCACCGACTATCCTGAACGTTTACGAAAAGTTGGTTTTGATGTCGATATTGTAACACTTGAACAATTAAAAATTAAAGTTGATTACCAAAATAAAATCTGTATTATACCAAACGAAGTTATTTTTATCGCAAAAAAACCGGCCTAAGATGAAATATTGCCAAATATCTGTTTTTATTTTACTATTATTCATATCAAACGGTTTTAAATTATTTAGTCAGTCGATTGAAACAAACTCTTTCAGGAAAATTTATGTAACGCATTATTACAATGAGAAACCCGAATTATTTAAGACTTTACAGTTAAAATATGCGGATTCAATTGCCACTGGTATTTTTGAAAAAACACTTCAGTTGTCCTATTTTTCAATGATAAAAGATACTGCTAATCAGGTAAAAACCAACCTTGAGATCGCCGCCTTTTATTGGTTTATTGATCAGAAACAAACTGCCTCAGATTATTATTCTGACGTGATTAAACTAACTGAAAATCAAAAAGATAAAACCATTTATGGTCAGGCATTGAATTATTCAGTTTTTATTTCAGAACTGCTTCGGACAAATGACTATACCATTGAATTGTTAAAGAAAAAATTACGGTTGAGTGAATCCACCGCAAACAAGGAGGTTATTATCCTGTCATTTACTGCAATTATAAGGCATTATCTTGATCTTCATTTACTTGATAAAGCCGACCTGTACTATATGTCTTTACAGGATTTTTTAAAAACTAATAACAAGATATCTCTTCCTTTGGAAGTCAATCTTCAACTCTGGCGTTTTAACAAACTTAAAAAACTGGATAATCAAGCATTATTGATTGAAGAACAGATTGAGAGAGAATTTGCCGTTTCTAATAAATCCCTGGATTTTTTAACCTACTCCATCTACCGTTTTGAAAATAATCTTTTAGAAATGAAGGATGTCGAAATCCTTGAATCCTTGATTACCGTTTTGAAAATAAATCAGGATAATCTTGTTAACAGTGCTTTAAATGAACTGATTGCTGATTATTTTTCGCAAACTGACAATCAGAAATCTCTCCATTACTCTAATATGGCTCTGCAATCTTTCGGAAAACTGATGTCTGATTCAGAAGTTCGAAACAGTGCGATTGCTGATCTTCTGAGCAATCAGATTTTTATTGAGAAAGTAAAGACAGATTTTTATGCTAATAGTAATCAAAAGTCTGAAAACAAGATTGTATATATTTTATTCATGGTGTTTTTAATGCTTCTGCTTTTATATTTCACCTATAAGATCAGAAGTTTTAAAAAGAAAAACCAGCTCGAAGTTCAGCAATTAAATAATGAGTTGATTGAATTAAAAAAACGGTTTGAAGATGATAAAATGGAACTGGATGATTTGGTAATCAAACGTGAAGAGCAAATCAGAATGGAGTTACTTGAATTTAAAAAGTTAGATTTTGAATTAAAAGATGCACTGAAAAAGGCAGAAGAAGCCAATTATCTAAAAAATGCTTTTCTATCCAATATGAGTCATGAAATCAGAACTCCATTAAATGGCATTTTAAATTTCTCAAATCTTCTGGAAGTTGAATTAGCAATCATCGAAGAACCTGAACTATATGAATACGCGAATTCCATTCAGAAAAGTGGTGAAAAATTGTTGCATTTATTGAATAATATCATTGATATCAGTCGCTTTGAGGCAAATGATATGGAACTGAAACTTGTAAGTTGTAACATTGCTTCAATTGCTGAAACCGCAGTGAATGCGCACTTGATAATTGCAAAACAAAAAGGAATCAATATTATTTCTGATTTTACCAAAGTCCCCAATGTACAGGCCGATGTCGAAACGCTTACCAGGGTATTAAGTGAGTTGATTGACAATGCTGTTAAATTTACCGATAAAGGTTATATCAAAGTTGGAATTCATTACATACATGAATCAAATCAGGTTGAGATCGCAATCATCGATACTGGAGTAGGAATAGATAAATCCTATTTACCGCAGATTTTCGAAGCTTTCAGACATGACAGTCTTGGATATACCCGGCAATACCAGGGAGCGGGTTTAGGTCTTCCTCTGGCACAGAGAATGACGCAGTTGATGGGTGGTGATTTTCTGATTGATTCGGAAAAAGGTGCAGGCACAGTTATTAGGTTAAAGTTAAAAATTTCAGGCATCAATGAACTGCCTGTTATTCCAAAAATTATTAAAAAGTCAGAAAATGTTGTTAGTCTGAAAGGGAAAAAAGTGTTTGTTGTTGAAGACGATCACTCTAATATGCTGGTTATTTCAAAACTTCTGGGTAATGATACAGAAATATCCAAGGCTTATGATGGAGATGAAGCATTGAAAATTATTTTTGATTCTATTAATAAAGGATTTTTGTTTGACTTAATGTTGTTCGATATTAATCTCCCTGCACCTTGGGATGGCATTAAACTAATGCATTTTATTAAAGAAAAATATCCGCAGTATAAAAATATTCCGTTTATTGCCCAGACTGCTTATGCGATGATGGGTGATAGAGATCGGTTTATTGAAGCTGGCTTCAATGAATATATGGCAAAACCGATTAGAAAAGAACTTCTTATGGAGGCTATTTCAAAAGTTTTGGTATGATTCTTTTAGATAGTATGTCTATTAAGTTGAATTAATTATATTTGTAAAATGATTAGGCGTATTATGTTTTGAAAAAAATACTGAATGTCTTGAATATTGATTATACATTTTATAACAGCAATTCTTTACATAAGGTTATTTTAGTGTAAATTTGGAGGAAAAGTACAGTGAGTGAAATATCACAATCGAAGGTTTTACGAATTCTTTTGGTTGAAGACAATGAATTGAACCAAAAATTTGCTTTGGCAGTGCTGAAGAGGTTAGGATATATCACTGAGGTAGCTGAGAATGGTTTGGTTGCTCTTAAATTACTGAATACCAATAAGTATGATTTAATTTTGATGGATATTCAAATGCCTGAAATGAACGGCATTGAGGCGACAATTGAAATCAGAAAAATGGAAAAGGCCAATCTGATTGAACATATCCCTATTATTGCTGTCACCGCTTTCGCGATGGAACATGATCGCAGAAACTGCATGGATGCAGGGATGGATGAGTTCTTGACCAAACCTTATAAGCCGATTGAATTAGAACAAAAGATCAAAACGGTTATGTTTTAGTTCCTATTTTAACATCGCTAATATGCTTTTAGCATAATTTGCCCAGCTCATTTCTTGGGTTGTACTTGCAACCGCCTTTCTATCGATAGGATGAATAATTGATTTCTCCATTGCGTTTTTCATCGAAATGATATCTCTGTCTTCAGCCAGATAACCGTTGAATCCATCTTTTACCGTATCAGTGAAATGTCCGACTTTGGTGGCCAGCATCGGCATAAAAAAATTATAACCAATCGATTCAACACCGGAAGGTGTAGCAGTCAGATAAAAAAGTACAAGATTGTCACTTACCTGAAAATAGGTGTGAACATCCTCATTGGGTACAAATTCATTTACAACTACCACTGAATCATTTAGTTTCAACTGATCAATCAATGCAAGCGGTTGGTAATTGCGTTCATCATCCTGTTTCTTCAGTACAACACGCTTGGCAAGTCCGAACAGATTATTTTTAATCCGCGTTGAAAGTTTCTTCTCATCAAGGGTCTGCCAGAATGATTCTCCAACAATCAATAAACTCACGTCGTCCCTTTCTTTGTTTAACAATGCAAATGCCTCGATGGCCTGATGCAGTCCTTTGTATTTTCGGATAAAACCAAAGAAAAGAAATACATGTTTTTTTAATCCCAGTTCCTTTTTAATTCTTTCACTATCGAAATCAGGATCAGGCGCAAACATATCATACACAGGATGATAAAGTTGTAAAACTGAAGTTTGGCTGTCATCAGCTTTACCATCAAAGTGTTTCGAAATAATGAACTTCCGTTTTGGAAACAGAATCTGCAATTGCTCTGCTGTTTGTCTTGCATGAACCACATAAGAACCTGCCCGTTTGATACCAAATCTTGTAAACCGGTTATCAAGGGAGCTTCCCTCCTTCTGTATCACAAAATGAAGATCGAAAATAACCTCAATATGTTTGTTTTTCGAAAGTTTTCTGGCAATAAAACCAAGTGGAATTCCCTGAACAGCTATCGCCCATTGAAATATAACAATAACTGGTTCAATAGATTGGATCAATTTTACTGTTTGATTCCAGGTAGCAGGATTGTTGTAATTTGTAATATAATGAACTTTGATGCCAGTTCCTTCCAACTGATCAACCTTACTTTTTCTATCGATAAAGTCACGCGGAATAATCGCAGGGTATTGCTGTGTCCAGGAAACGATATGTACCTCTGTATCTTCGATCAGATCAAACGCTTTAGCCAACGAGGTATTGTAATTCGCGATACCTCCCTTAAACTGTGGTCCGGGACCAAAACAAACAATTTTTTTCATAAGGTTGAGATTGAGTTGAATTCACTCATCACTATTCTCCGTTTTGAATCCGCTCAAGTTGTTTGTTATACACTCTTGTCATCCCTTCTTTGATAGAAATTTTTGGTTTCCAACCGAATGTATCTGTCACTAACTGCATATTTGCATATCTTGAATGTACTCCAACCGGTTTGTCAAGTAATGGTTTAACGGTAGGTTTGTAACCAGCAATTTCCCCGAATACTTCAATCAGATCGAGAAATGAAGTTAACTTGCCTGAACCGATATTATAGGCAGAACCGTCAGAAACTCTATCAAGCAATATAAAGATGAAATCAATTACATCGTCAATATGCACAAAATCGCGGCCTTGTTTGCCTGTTCCCCATACTTCGAAGGGGTTTTCCTTTCCGGCTGCTCTGGCTGCAATAGCAGGCACAGGATAAGCCAGTTCCTGGTCTTCACCATAACCTGAAAAAGGACGAATACACACAACCTTTACACCATAATGCTTTGCTGCAATTTTGGCAAGAAACTCACCCGTTAGTTTCGACCAGCCATAGGTCATGTCAGGTGTCCCAAGATTCTTATTAAAGTCGATATCGCCTTCGCTGAGGGCTATTGCATCCGTTGTTGTTTGAAGACTGATCGGATATGCAGCGCTGGAACTAGGATAAAGCACTCTTTCAGGTTTATGTTGTGTGAGCCAGTAAAAGAATTCAGCGTCAATCGATAAATCTAGCGCAACAATCATTGGATCACCATCTATTTTTAACCTTCCGCCAACGATGGCAGCAAAATGAAAAACATCACTGAAACGTTCAAATTCAATGTCGTATTTTTCCTGAATATATCTTGGATTCTCACGCATATAGAACAGCAGGTTTCTAAAATCACCTTTCCAGAAAAAAAGGCGTTCTTCCTCCCCTATCACTTCAATATCCAAATGTATCTTCGATTCGAAGTTTTCGAGCCAGTCAGATGGATGACGACCAATCGAAAGATCATCAACCATAAAAATCTTGTCTTTTGTAGTACTCAATAATCTCTTCACCATGTTACGGCCAACAAAACCGCAACCACCTGACACCAAATGTATCTTCATTACTTTCTATTTAAAATTTTGAATTAATTAATTGTTTCAGAAACAGCATACCCACTGTTACGGTCACGGTTACCAAGCGAAACCAACTCTGCCAGAAAACCGGTCATAAATAATTGTGTTCCAATGATCATAGCTAATATTCCAGCATAAAACAGTGGACGATCAGTCATTTTATATTCTGAGAGAAGAATTTTTGCATAAGCCAGATAAACCGCAATGGCGAACCCGATTCCAAAAATGATTGTTCCCATCGTGCCAAAAAGATGCATGGGTCGTTTTCCGAATTTAGAGATGAAAGTGATTGATAACAGATCGAGAAATCCTTTGATAAAACGGCTCATACCATATTTAGTGATTCCATATTTACGTTCACGGTGGTTCACTACCTTTTCACCTATTTTTACAAATCCACCCCATTTGGCTATCACAGGAATATAACGGTGCATTTCACCGTGCACCTCAATATTTTTGACCAATTCCGCTTTATACGCTTTTAAACCGCAGTTAAAGTCGTGCAGTTTAATACCGGAGATTTTACTTGTGAACCAGTTAAAAAATTTCGATGGAACTGTTTTCGATATCGGATCGTGTCTTGTCTTTTTCCAACCCGAAACAAGGTCATATCCCTGATGGGCAATCATTTTATAAAGGGATGGAATCTCATCCGGACTATCCTGCATATCCGCATCCATAGTAATCACAACATTACCTTTGGAAGCGCGGAAACCTTCGTTCAATGCAGCAGATTTCCCATAATTACGTCGGAATCGTATTCCTTTAACAGAAGGATGTTTATCACCAAACGATTGAATGACATTCCATGAATTGTCGGTTGAACCATCATCAATAAATAAAATTTCGTAGTTAAAACCTTCTTTTTCAACTACATCTATTATCCACTTTGTCAACTCAGGAAGTGATTCTTCTTCGTTGAGCAGTGGAATTACGATCGATAAATCCATAATTTTATTAAACCGGTATATCTTCGGTTTTATCTTTTTTAATGAATGCTGCGATAATGGCAGCGATAACTGCAGAAATTAGCGGTGACATCCAGATTGATTTAATTATTGCTTTCAACGGATCAAGATTCTCTTCAAGTCCTTTGATCATATCTTTCAACTGCTCTTCAGTGACTTTACCTTCCATATTTGAAATAAAACCATCCATTTTATTAGGCAGATAGGCAGTGTCGATCAGGCCATTGAGGATGTAACTGAAAATATTGGTAAGATATAAGGAAATCAGTAAGATGACAAAAGATCCCACAGCAGCCTGCAGATAGGTAATTTTTTTTTCAAGATCTTCATCTCTCATTTTATTTACTCCAATCACTGCAAAGGCAATCATAAGTCCAAAGATAATCAAGGCGTTCACCAAAGAAAAAACAATACTGAAAATATCAATATCGAGTGCATACAGGAGCACATTAAAGATGATCAAAACAAATCCGGAAATCAGTCCGAATTTTAACGGTTTCTGAATTGGAATCATGGCTTTAGGTTTTAATGGTTATGAGATTATTCAATAAAACGATTTTTTCTTCTTGCAAAAATAGCAATAATCAATGCAAAAAAAGGTGTTAGTGCAATATTCAGTGCAAAGTACATGAATGCAATGGAGGTTGGCGTTAAAATTTGCTGAATCTGTTCCTTTTTGTCCTGAATTTCATCGTATGACAGTCCCTGACGGCCAAACATATATTCCGATTCAATGATTGTCGATCGTGCACTAATGGCAGGTTGGTTCAGACGGGTATAAATAAAATACATCCCTACTGAGAAAACAACTGCAGATAAAACGGAAGTAAAAAGCGATAAACGGAATGCATGCTTAAAACGCAGTACCCCAGACCCGAAAAACTGCCTCAGTAAATAACATGCTACCCATAATGAAACGAGTGGAAAAAGATAAATAAAAATATAATATACTGAATAATAATTATTTGCAATATAATTCATGCCAAAATACAATAACAGCATCACCAAACCGGAAAACAATCCGGAGAAACTACCAACCAACCAAAAATGCCATGACTTGTGCATAATAAAACAATTTGACATTGAATGAATGCAAACTTATGAAATCAATCAATACAAAGCAATATGGCAGAAACATTGTGGGATTGGGAGAAATGAAATAATCAACAGACTGATGTAAGAATGAAACTATTCAATACCAAAGATTCAACGAAAGGATTTTTTATATCATCTAAATTTTCGGGAAAAATAGGTTCAACCATAAAAAAGTGTATTTTTGCAGCGGGTAAGTCTTATACGACCAGCTCCTGTTGAATTCCCCCAGGTTTGGAAGAAAGCAAGGGTAAATGGTTGAGCGGTGCGATATAAGTAGCTTACCCATTTTTTGTGCCCTTTTCAGAAATATTTCAATATCTTAGCAAAAAATTAGGATCGATGTTGCTCAAGATTTATGCCGAAAACATCTCGCCCCGTCACATTAAATCCATTGTAGATTGTTTGAATCAGGGCGGTCTGGTTATTTTCCCGACAGATACAGTATATGGTTTGGGTTGCAGTATTTATCAACCCAAAGCAGTTGAACGTATCGCTCGGATAAAGGGTATTAAAAAAGAAAAAGCAAATTTTTCTTTCATTTTTAATAATCTCAGTATGCTGTCCGAATTTACCCGCCCAATTTCGAGCGATGTTTATAAAATGATGCGGCGTAACCTGCCAGGACCGTTTACATTTATTCTGGAAGCCAATAACAACATCCCTAAACTTTTTCAGAGTAAAAAGAAAACGGTGGGTATCAGAATACCGGATGAGAGTATTATTCAGGCAATTGTTGTGGAGTTGGGGCACCCTCTGATGACAACCTCAATCCTTGATGATGATAAAATTATTGAATATACAACCGACCCGGAAATCATATATGAGAAGTTTCAGGATAAAGTGGATATCGTGATTGACGCTGGTTTTGGAGGAAATCAGGCAAGTACTATAGTTGATTGTACTGGTAATGAGACGCTTATTGTACGACAGGGAAAAGGAATACTTGAATAGTTTAAAATAATCTCTTTTTTTGTTGTATATATAGATTAAAATACTACTTTTGCACCTCATTTAATGATTCGTTAGCTCAGCCGGTAGAGCATTTGCCTTTTAAGCAAAGGGTCCCGGGTTCGAATCCCGGACGGATCACTAGAGCACCAAGGGTTTCAGCGGTTTCGCTGGAACCTTTTTTTATTTAGGTACACACTTTTATACATACAAAAGCATAGTTTATCCGTCTTTAGGCAATACTTGTCAGCCAGTAATCGCATTTATAATAACCGAATTATAATGTTTCAATACATAAGGGTGACTCCATTGTGTAAACAGTGTATGAAACAATAATACCAGTCAGAAGTAAGAATGTTTCTGATTGAAGTTCAATTCACATCAATTGAAATAACACCGAGAAATTGTCTAAAATTTATCCTTTGGCATTTTTTTG
>CAJBPB010000107.1 GCA_903957365.1 uncultured Bacteroidota bacterium | reverse complement strand
TTCGTTTTTAGCGAATGTACATTGCCGTAATCACTTATTTTTCCTGTCCTTTAATTTCCTCCCTCCGGTTTTTAAGTTTGCCATTCCAAATTGTTAAACTTAAAAAACCATCACCATGAAAAAAATCATCACACTGTTTACGATCCTGATGCTGTCGGGATTGATGCTTTACGCGCAAAACCCGTTTTTGAAAGACCAAAGCCTGATATACCTCAAGGTTAACACCGATAAGGTTGGCATTGGCGCAGCGCCCACCTCCGATAAGGTAACTATTTCATCCGTTGCCGGTGAAACTCCCCTGGGCTTGAAAGGATATCCCGGGCAATGGAACCCTTTCATCAGCCTATACAACTCCAATTCCACGGCTATCTGGAAACTCTATGCCAATGCTGACTGGTGGACGATTGGTCAAACCATGGATACCACCCTGGCGCTATTGGTCGGACGATCTTCTAAAGGCTGGCTAAAAGTGAATGGTGTATTGTCGGCAAATGAATTCCGGTCAACCACCGGTACCTACACAAATCTTTCAACCACCGGCAACCTTACTTCAGGTGGCCGGGCCCTGTTCGATTCTACATTATATTATGGCGATGACCATACATCGGCGTGGCGGCCATGGGCATCGCAGGAAATGAGTACGCCATATACCCGAATGTCGCTGCAAAACCTTGGCAATGTCTATATACAGGCAAAAGGAAGCCTGAGCCAGGTTCTTGCCATACAGCGCGACACATCGGGCAGTACCGCGAAGATAAACCTGCCAAATGTTAAATCAATAACCGTTTCCGATACGCTGGGTATCGAACTCTATAATAAGAACGGTACTAAATACCGGCTGCATATCTCCAATGGGGGTGCTGTGCTGGTTACTGTGGTCCCCTGAGCGCTGAGCGCTTTTACAGGCCGACGACTGAGCCTGATAACCCGCCAAACTCTGGCGGGTTTTTTTATGTTCCTTGGTTTTATGTCGTACATTTGCCATCAAACTTCACATCATGACACAGTTGGATTTATTTGATCTCGATAATTCTAATAGGAATTTCGAAGATTTTAGCCACGAAAATGGCTTTACGTATTGGTTTGCTTCCGACCTGATGGAATTTCTGGGATATGAAAACTGGAGTTCGTTTAATAAATCGATTAACAAGGCAATGACCACTTGTAATTCCTTAAACATTCCGATTCTCGACAATTTCATTCAGGAATATCGTGATGTTGACGGGAAACAACATATCGATTTCAGGTTATCACGCTTTGCATGTTACCTTACGGTAATGAACAGCGACCCCAAAAAGCCCGCTGTCGCCAAAGCTCAGGCATACTTTGCCACATTGGCCGGTGCCGTTCATAATTTTATTGAGGAATCAAATAAAGTTGAACGGATCGTGATCAGAGAGGAAATCTCTGAAAGGGAATCAAGTCTGCATGGCGTTGTGGCCACCTCCGGAATTACAAATTATGCCTATTTCCAAAACGCCGGATACCGGGGAATGTACAATAAAAACATCCGTGATTTAAAGTTGCTTCGCAAAATCAAGGACAACAAATCATTGCTCGACTACATGGGCAAAGATGAACTGGCTGCAAACCTGTTCCGCATCACTCAAACAGAACTCAAAATTAAGAATGACAACATCCATGGCCAAACTCCGCTTGAAGCTGCTGCCCATGCCGTAGGTAAAAAGGTAAGAGAAACCATGATGGAAATCAGCAATGTTCCGCCCGAAAGGCTTCCTGTTCATGATGAAATTAAAGAGGTGAAGAAACAACTGAAATCGAGAAGCAAGAAATTCAAACAGATTGATACTGATAAAAAGAAAGAGATCGATCAGCACGAGTAGTATTCAATAATTTTAAATTATGTCAGAAAAAGAAGACAAAAATTATTTAATTTCCCTCCAAGATTTCTTAAAAGAAGTTACTGCTACCAAGGAGGCATCCAGAAAATTCCTTATTGATGTCGGCATAGTTAATAAAAAAGGTAAACGAACTAAAGAATACAAACATTTGTGTATTCAATAACGACCACCCGCCAAACCCTGGCGGGTTTTTTATTGCCCCTTCATTGTATTTGTTATTCCTTTATTTGATAAATTGCATGGGTCTAACTAAAACCAAACAGTATGAAAACCTTGATTTGCGCTTTTTTATGTTTTATCTATTTAGCCTGTAATGCTCAGGTTCAAGACACAACTACTTACGAGTATTGTGAAGTTGTTTCCATTACGAAAAACCTTTCTCCCGTTGCTACCGTTGATGCCGTAAATGTTTTTATTGATTTTGGAAATGGTAAGGTTTTTACTCCGGATGATCCAATGAAGGATGAAAAAGGTTCTGAATTAAAATTCGGTTCACAAATTGACTGCCTGAATTACTTGGCACAGAAGCGTTGGAAGGTTGGGCAAACTACTACTTTTTTTCAAACAGGTAGTTTAACCCAACGTAGTATTTCTAGATACACTCTTTCAAGACCAAAGTATCGTAAATAAGTAGTCTAAAAATGGTATTGACTTATTATTTTATTCTGTGTAATTTTAAAAATAGTTTAAAAGGTATTGACTTTGTCGTTTAGGTACGTATATTTGCAGTGCTTAAATGATACTTCAAATGAATTTTCACTTTCTATATAGGAGAAATCCCAAGTCTTCCGTGGCCGTGAGGCGCGGACGGTTGTATCAACCGAAGCGGACTTGGGATTTTTCCATTAGGAGGTACCCACAATGGCAAAAGAACAAGATTGCCTTTCCCCGGTAACCATCGGCGGAATTAAGATTACACCAGAATTAATTGATGCATTAAAAAGGCTGAAAAGCTTACGACCTGATTGCGCGTTAT
>CAJBPB010000106.1 GCA_903957365.1 uncultured Bacteroidota bacterium | reverse complement strand
AGTGCAGGGTACGGATTTCGTTCAACCGGGGCTTCTCCCGATTGCTATCGGGAGGGTCGTACCGACCACATGAAGCCCTAATTATTAGTCAAGAATGTAATTGTTTTATGTTACAATATTTCTCTGATAAAATCAAGTTCTGTTGAGTAAATAATAGCTTACATTAAGTATAGTAGCAAAAGTCACCCATAATAAATATGGTATATTTATATATGCAGCTAAGGGTTTAATTTTGTAGAACAGAACAAGCATACTAGCAATACTTATCCATAAAACAATAATTTCAAACAAGGCAAAGCCAATCAAATTATAGTAGAAAAAAATAAAACTCCAAAAAAAGTTAAGTGCTATCTGCAACAAAAAGACAAAAATTGCCAAGTTGCGTTCTTTACTTGCACTTTGTTTCCAAATAAGAAATAGAGAAATACCCATTAGTAGGTATAGAGTTGTCCAAACCGGACCAAACAACCAATTAGGTGGATTGAATGATGGTCTATTTAATGTTGCATACCATTCAGGTACTGCTTCTGCTGTAAATAAACCTGCAGTAGCCCCTAAGCCTAAAGGCAATGCAATTGATGATAATAGTTTTAAAAATTGTGACTTACTCATAAGTAATTTTTTTAAAATTATTTTGACTTTGTTTTATTTTTAAAAGTATAAGATATGCCAACAGAAGCATAGTGGAATAAAGCAAAATTGTAAACTTCATCATTATCTGCACCTCCTTCAAGAATACGGTATCCAAGTCGAATACCAAAGTTGTCGGAGGGCTTATATGTTGCTGCAATCAGAATGTCTTCGGCTCTACCTTGCGGTGCAGCAAGTGCATCACCATCCAGAAGGAGACCAAACTTATCATCAACTTTCCACAAGAGTCTGAAATTAATAATTGGTACAAATCCAACGTTGGTTTTCTCCGATATTAATCCAGGTGAAGAAAGTGCAATTTTAGCATCTCTGATTTTTGCAGTGAATCCTAACCCAAACTCAAACCTTGGTTTTTGTACTATGTCGTATCGATAAGTCAGTCTATACGAATTGAATTTAAAGGTACCGACAAGTTCAGTATTGGCAGGAAATACTACTCCTTCGAAGAAAATGTCATTTGTCACACTACCTTCTGATTTAGTTTCGAGAGGAGCGTACAATAGGGAAAGTGTATGACGCGATTTTATAGTGTAATTCAATCTTATCCGGTAGAAAATTTCTGTCTTTGGAATCAGATCGGTTTTTAATGAAAATAGTGTACCTAGATTTCCCGGAATACGAACATCATTATAACCTGTAAAAACAAGGCCTGATTCTAGGTCAATCTGAGCCTGAGCTTTTACTGATATTGCAGAGCAAAAGGTCAGGAATAAAATAGAAATCGAATAAATTAATGTTTTCATATTTTTTATTTTTCTGTTTAACAATTGATAATTAATTTGCCATTGTACTTGGCTTGCGTACAACGGTGGGCCGCTAAAACCAGTGCGTGGCTTTTAAGGACCACTTTGGAGATCCCGTGTTTAGAAGCATTGGTTTTAGCGGCTTGTTAAGTCACGTTTTCATTTTGAGTTTTTGATTCTAATATCCTGTAGAACACAAATCCAGTTATCGCACCATACAATATAGCACCTAATAGAAAAGCCAGAAGTCCAAGATAAGTTGCTAAAATTAATAAACCCCAACCCAATGAGCTTGATACTATCCAATAAAATCTTTTTTTGTAGTATGGCCTTAATAATCTTAATTGTAAAATGCCTGAAATTAATCCTGCAAAAGCAAAAATTGATGCTTCAGGAAAATGATTTGTTGTATTGAAAATACCAATCATCCCTCTAACTATTTCCAGTTTCCACAAAATAACACCCGCTAATATTTCAGCAAGTACGAATCCAATTATTAAAGACCATACCCATAAGAAGGATACATGAAAATATTTCTTTAATAATTCTTTTTGTAAAAAACCTGTTCCGAACGCCAAAATGGATCCAGTTGCTATTGACCCCAGAGAATTTGCAAGATATGATCCATCATCTTTCATGGTGTAACCAAATGAACCAAAAATTATTAATCCAACAATGCCACCTGCAAAATAGCTAATGACAATAGCCCAAGTATGGTTCAAAGTCCAATATGCGTAGTCCTTAAATTCTTTCATGATATTATAAATTTATTTAATGTGACTTAACGTGCCGCAGCTTGGCGAAGTGGCGGATTTAGAAGCACTTAATTTCAATTTAGCACTAATGTTCATTTGAAAACCAAATGTTCAATTTTGCACTGAACCCGCCATTTTGCCAAACTGCTGTTGTGTGCTGTTTTTATTAAAGTCCCTTAAAAAAGTTCCAAACTTCTTCTGCAAATTCAATATCTCTGTTTTGTACACCTTGTGCAGGAGACGAATTGGAAAATACTGTTTTGCTTGGGGCTTGATGTCCTGCATTATTTAATATGTAATAAACTAATGGATTTGCACCATTATATATTCTTTTTTCTACGTTTCCTGCATCGCTAGTATTAAGGTCAAATGTTGAAGTTGTTGGTATGACATTTTGCAAACCGTTTCTTTGTAACCAATAACTTAAAGTCGCTGGCTGCGAAATTACTTTTCCACGATTACAATTTCCACCTACATTAGCAACGCATCCTCCATTTGCTGGCATTGCTGGGTCACTTGTTCCGTGTGTTAGCAAAATTGGGATGGGAAGTATGGAGCCATTTGTGCAAATTCCACTTTCCGGAAACTCAGGTAAATTGCCACTACCCACTGCTATTGCCTTAATTGTTTCTGGAAATTGAAAAGCGTAAGAAAAAGTCATTAAAGCTCCATTACTTCCACCTGTCAAATACATTTTTGATGAGTTGATATTCAACTCAGCCATTAGTTTTGCATTTAATTGCTTCAAAAACGTAATATCGTCACCTTGACTGCCTGAAATATCATCACTTCTACAATCATTCCAACCAGGATTTCCAAGGTTATCAGGCGAACCTTCAGGATATACTACTAAGAATTTATCAATGTCTGCAAGTGTTCTGAAAACAGAAAGCGGATGCTCGCCAAGGTTTGAAACTCCTAACCCTGTGCCACCACCTCCGTGCAAAACTGTTACAACAGCATTTACAGTTGTCATTCCTGTTGGTCTATAAACTAGATATTTCCGTGTTATATTGTTTACCGTTATGTAATTCGTTGTCAAGCCTTCTTGGTATGGAATAACATTAGGATTTGAAGGATTTGGATTGTCGTCATCCTTGTTACAACCAAGGGTAAAAATCACGACAAATAATAAAAATGTTCTAATCATATTTTATTTATTTTGATAGTTATACTTGGTTAGATATTATTTTCATTGAAAGGTTTAATCTTGGTACGTTTTTTTTTAAAATAGCACACAACGATTGGCTATATGCCATCGTGGTGATTATTTCATATTTAAATTGAATTTTCTTACATCAGCCAAACAACACCTAAGTATCTTAAATTCAATGGTTTTACCTTGTTTTGAAATGAAATTTCTGTGCTTATTCATGATTAAAGTAAGTTATTCAGGCTTATTTGTTGTTTGAGTGAAACAAATGTAAATCAGTTAATAAATTTAGAAATTGTCTAAAATTTATCCTTTTGCTTTTTTTTTT
>CAJBPB010000105.1 GCA_903957365.1 uncultured Bacteroidota bacterium | reverse complement strand
ACAGATAATCAATTTGTTAGATCAATGCTTGATTTTTTATTTTAAAAGTTTGGTTAACAGGAAATAAGTGAATCTATTTCTGTTTTTTAAATATTCAAAT
The DNA here is from genome assembly GCA_903957365.1 of uncultured Bacteroidota bacterium. Classification (GTDB taxonomy): domain Bacteria; phylum Bacteroidota; class Bacteroidia; order Bacteroidales; family F082; genus CAJBPB01. Next base: position 10,895 of record CAJBPB010000105.1, on the reverse strand, counting down.
TTCACAAAGCCATAACCATACAGTTCATAACAAATGAAATCCTTAACTATTTCTTTTCGGTGAAAGTTGTTTTTCCACATTTTTAGCAAAATCCTTCGTCCTAAATGTTTAATATTCGTCGAGTAGCACATTTCTGCAATGCGCCAATAATGTATATAAAACAGGTTGCGATAAGGTGAAATGAAGTCGGCATTATCGATCAGTATTTTCAAATGGAGCTTTAATCTAAGCCTGTCTTTATCAATATCTGTTAATTGTTCTCCTTCATGACGATGAATTTTTACCAGTATCTCAGGCAGAGCCCTGAATTCAAATTTTTTGACTAATCTGAAAAATAACTCGGTATCCTCACACATCGTTAATGTCTCGTCGTAATAGCCAACAATATCAAAAATTTCTCTTCTAAGTGTCAGTCCGAAACTATTTCCCATCGTAGTTGCGGCAATGATAGCTTCCTCTTTGGTTTGAAAATTGGCCGGAAAGATTCGATTGAAACGCAAAATTTCCCCAGTTAAGGTATCTGTTACCTTTTTCACTCCAGCCCAAATAAAACCAATTTCAGGTGAAATATCCCGAAAAAAATCGGTTACTTTTTCAAGGAAATTAGGATAAAATTCGTCATCATCATCCAAAAATGTGATTAAACCTGCCTTGGAAGATTTTATTCCTTTATTTCGCGATGCTGAAACTCCTTCATTATAAGAGTTACTAATTAAATGGATTCTTTCATCGTTACATCTTGAAATGATTTGTTTGGTTAGTCCCGGACTTCCTGAATCGTCAACAATAATAAGCTCGTATTTTGTAAAAGTTTGATTTATAACACTTTCAATTGCTCTTGGGAGTAAATTTGGTCTGTTACAGGTTGTTAGAACGATTGAGATTATTGGTTGGTTCATGTAGAGAATTTACTGATCAGTTAAAGTTGGCTAATTATTTTTACAATTTTTTTAGCGGCATTTCCATCGCCATAATGTAATCGAATTTGGGCCATACTCTTATATATATCTTCATTATCAAGCAATTCATTCGCTGAATCGATAATGCTTTTCGGATCTAAACCAATGAGTTTACTTGAACCTGCAATTATCGATTCCTGTCTTTCAGTGACTGTCCTGAAAACAAGGACTGGCTTGCCAAGTGCAGCTGCTTCTTCCTGAAGCCCACCTGAATCTGTCATGATGAAATAACAGCTTTTCATCAGATAAACAAATGGCAAATAATCCATAGGTTTTATTAGTAAAATATGTTCATGATTTTCTAACTCTTTATTAATAAGGTCATTTATATTTGGATTCGGATGTACTAGAAACACTATGATAACATCTTGTCGTTTAGATAGTTCACGAAGTGCTTTACATAGATTAGTAATAGTATTTAAAAAGTTCTCACGCCGGTGAGCAGTTACTACTATAATTTTTTTTGTAGCATCAGACAGATTAATTTTTAGTTTTTCAGGTAAATCAAAGTTTATAGAGGTATTGCGCTGGTACTCTGACGAGTAAATTTTATCCATCGCAAAATTCAAGGCATCAATTATCGTATTTCCGGTTACAAAAATCGTATTTTCTGCGATATTTTCATCTAATAAATTTTGTTTAGATCGCAGGGTCGGAGCAAAGTGGATATCGGCTATACGACTGATCAACTGGCGGTTAATTTCTTCAGGATAGGGACTTTCTTTGTAATTTGTCCTAAGTCCTGCTTCCACATGTCCAATCCTGATTTTTGAGTAGAAACCTGATAAGGCACCAATAAAAGCTGAAGTAGTATCTCCTTGAACAAGGATTAGATCAGGTTTAAGTTGCCTGATGACAAGTTCAATCTTGCTCAAAATACCTACAGAAATATTAAATAGATTTTGATCCGGCAACATGATTTCAAGATCAAAATCAGCCTTAATTTCGAAAAATTTCAATGGATCTGTTAAAAGATCTTTGTGTTGAGATGTCAAACAAACATAGGATTCAAATCCCTTATTTGTTTTAAGTAAGGTTAAAATCGGAGCCATTTTTATGACTTCCGGCCGTGTACCAATAATAGTTAGTATTTTCAATTCAATTAATGTGAAATTTTAAAAATTGTTCTATAATGGGTGAACCCAGGTTTTACTTTATATTCTTATTCATCAGATAACATCGAGCCAATTCCATCGATTGATAGCTCAGTAAATTCTTTTCTATAGGTCCATTTTAAATGAGCCATTGACAACTTGGCTGTAAGAAGGGGGACATATGTCTCCAATGAATCCTGTTTTTCGATATGTAATTGCAAGTCAGGATTCGTGTTATCAGTTTTTATAGTGAGAAAATCACCTTTGATTGAGACCGAATATTTTGCGGACAGGCGTTTTTTCCACCATTTCGCATATTCTGTATAAGTGGCTATCCATACATCGGGAAGTCCTTTTAATGTAGTGAAAATGAAATTTATCACATCTGGATAATTGTCAATTTCATTTTTTGGATGACCGTAAAGCATAATAGGTTCTTGCCTTTCGTATTTTGATGTAATTATCTTTTCAAAGTAATTCATCATCTCATGATTTGTGAAACCTGATTTCCTCAAACTTCCTATGCAAATTGGATGAATAGGCAATTGAAGAATCTTTGATCTCCTGTTTTTATATAGCGGATAAAAAGGAAAATCATCATATCCTATAGCAAATTCAGATGAATAATTAACTTTTATTTCTTCAAGAACACGATTTAGTGAATGATTCCATTTCCCGAATGGAGAAACGAAACCACTTACCTTAAAACCTTCTTTTTCCATAATATTCTTTCCCTTAAGGATATTGCGCTTATTTTCAATGTATGATGGGTAAGTCTCATGATCGTAGCAATGTAATTGAACTTCATGTCCGTTTTTTCGAATATCGTCTATTTCATGTATATAACTTTCCTGAAAGGCGAGATGTAAAAACCAGGTTAATGGAAATGAATATTTTTCTGAGATTTTTAAAAGATGGAAGAAACTTTCTTTGTCACTTACATCGCAGTCTACGCGAAAGGTGACAATTGTATGATATCCCTTTGGATAGTAGGCGAGATGTAAATACGGAAGGTTAGAATCAAAAGCCCTTTTTTTAAGTGCTTTTACAATGGTTTTGCGCAATAGTCCTTTATCAATTATGGATACTTTCTCGGTCGGAGATTTTCCACTTATTCCGATAAACGATTTTAGTTGAGAGTTGAAATTTGTAAAAGGTTTCACCGAATTATTTAATAAATTTACATGAAACAAATCAGTTATGAAATCAGCGCAACCTTCGTGTTTGAGTATTTCACTGATTATTTTCTTTTCGGTAATTGGAAACATGAGTTTGAGCTGGAAATTTAATTATTAGATTTTAATACCCCGATCTCCCTCAATGCGTGTTGGATACGTGTTTCCCAAATAGAAAGCGAAAACGAAGTTCCTATCATATTGAAAGCCCGGTTAGCAAGTGTTTCGGCAAGTTGTTGATTATGGATCAGGCGTATAATCGAGGTTATAATATCCTTAACAATTGGCCGCACCAAGAGTCCGTTATAGTCAGGAATAATAAGATTGGCAAGACCTCCAACATCAGTGGCTATAACAGCACAACCCGATGCCATAGCTTCTAGACAGGAAAGGGAAGTGCCTTCTGAATAAGTTGTTGGAATAACAGCAATATGGGTTTTATTAAGTATATCATACATTTTTTCATGTGGAATTATCTCAATAGTTACATTCGTTAAAGATCCAAATTTTTCCTTGACATAATTGTCAAATGAACCACATCCGGCAAAGGTTACATGGATATTAGGCTCTATTTTTAAAATTTGCTCAATGGCTTCCGAAAATAAGATTACGCCACGTCTGGATTCGAAACGACGTGCGAAAATGATATGAATCACTTCAGGATTCTGCCATTTTTTTTGCCAGACTAACTTATCCTGTGGAATGGCAAAATTCGGAATGTAACGCATTTTGTCAGGACTAAACGCATGGCGCAGCATGATTCTTGAGTAATTGAGAAAATTTGTGTCGACAGTGATTGTCAACCTCGATTTTTTGCACAATAAAAGGTCATGCCTGCTTAATTTCCAGCGTATATATTCCCATTTCAGTCGAAGCCAGATATCTTCACGTGAGGTAGTATAATCCCAGTGAATGCCATGTTGTATAAAGATCTGACCAGTTTTAAAATGTTTTTCTGCAACAAATGAACTTGCATAAATAATCCATTTAATTTTTTTTCGATCGATATCAAGATGACTTAACCGGCTCATCTCATTGCGGTCTAATCCACCTAAACCGATGATCTCAATTCCATTAAGATGAATTTTAAAATCCTGTTTTGCAGTTTGATATATTATTGGGTTAAGGCCAAGTAGAAGAAGTAATTTCGTCAATTCATGAAGCCAGGTTTCAACCCCACCGATATTTAATTCGATTGGTTTTGTAGGATCAAGAAAAGAATGTGTAATAATTGCAATTTGAGAAGACATGGTATTAAAGAATTTTCATTTTTGTATACAGCAATAATACAATATGTTAATTAAATATTCTGTTCATTTTTGTGAGTATAGATTCAAATCTTGACCTCTTAACTTCCTTTTTATAAACCTTCTCTGCAGGCCATATTTTTAGTAATATCCCTGCCTGATCTTTCCCCCCCATTTTATCTTTGTAGTCATGCTGGCCTCCTAAAAAATCGAATTCTTTACAGTTTTCATCAAAAGCTGATTTTATTCCGTTAGCAATTGAATGAATAGTAAAGTTAAACCATGGCATTTTCTCAATCAACTTCTGATTAACACCTATTGTTAAAGCATTGTATACTCCATTGTAATTAATTGCGAAGAGGATAGCTGCAGTTGTATTGTTTACAAACATAACATTTAACCGCAAGGAATTCTTTTTTTGAAAGGCTTCTCCCACTTGAAATAGATGTTGTGGAAATGCTACCCCATTAAGTGCAGAGTGTTTATTTTTACTTTGCATCATTTCCCTGTGAAGTTTCAATAGTTCGAACCAATATGCATGGAAATTTGAAGCATCAGCTTGAATGAATATTATTTTACCCTCTTTTTCGATATGGTTAATATCTTTTATTATGTTACGCCTAAAGTTCCATGAAACAATACCATGTTTTAAATAATTTTTATAAGACCCGTTAATTGCCAATACCTTACAAGGATTTTGAATGCTACTTTCAACTATTATTCCACGCTTTTTCTTCTGTGATTGCAAAGAGGTTTCGAAAACATCATTTTGCTCAAAGTGGCGAAATTCTATTGAACTGAAATCATACGGCAGGTTATTAAAAAGATAATCCCAAATAGCATTATATACGTGAATTTCAAATTCTTTATCAGCAATAAATCCTAAATGATAGGAATATTTTTGTCCTATAAACTGAACCTGGTTACCCATTTCCTTATCTTCAATAAGTAGCAAGGGAGCAATTCCTACCAACTTACCCTTCTTTCTAACAGTTAGAATTAATTGAATTTCATTTTGCAGCATATTATTGCACCAGCTATCAATCCATTCCCATGTAAGAAACAAATTGTTTAAAGGGGATCTTTCCAGTAACGGGTTCCATTCAAACTGAAGTTGCCTGAGGGTTTCGATTGCTGTTTTCATTCGACAATTACATGCAAAAGGCTAAAATTCATCTTGAATCATTAGAATTTATCAATCGATTATGACAGATTTATTTCGTTTATCAATTAGTTGCATTTCAAGTGTCACGAAATAATTATATACTTCCGGAACTTTTGCATAAAGTTTTTTGTGGTTCTGGAATGCCTGAACCATAACTTCCTGAACCCTTTCGGGGTAAAGCTTTCGTCTTCCTGATCTGCTTTCGGCTGGATTTCCGTAAGTCCTATAGTAAACCAAAGATTCTTTAATTTTATAAATCTCACGTTGAAGTTCGATAATTGAAAGCCAGAAGTCAAAATCCTCATATCCATGAACCAACTTACTTGAATAGCCGTTCGTTCGCCTCCAGTCTGCTTTTCGGAAGCATGCATTTCCATCAATACAGTTGGCTTTTAGCATACTTTCAAGCGAATATTCTTCAAGATGGAAGATACCGGTTTTTGCTCCGAAAAATTCTAAATCACTATAAACAATTCCAACATTCGGTTGATTATCAAATATTTCTACGCATTTTTCAATAAAGGTTGGTTGAATTTTGTTGTCAGCATCTAAATTCATTATAATCTCAGCTTGAGCTTTTTTTATCGCCAGATTTCTTGCATGAGCCGGCCCGAAATTATCTGTATGTATGACTGTGACTTTTTTATGTTGAAGCGAATTCAGGATTTCTTTTGTGTTGTCACTCGATCCGTCATTAACAATGATAACTTCAAAATCCTGAAATGTTTGATTGTACAACGATTCTAGCATTTCATGAATATACTTCCCGTGATTATAACAGGGAGTAATGATTGAAACTTTGGGAGATGGTATTTTCCTTGAAAAGCAATATAGTTTGTTAAAGAATAACTTGTTTTTCAAGTTGCCATGAAAGAGTGATTTTACAGCATTACTTATTATCGATGCTATTTTCCATGATCTATCCGAAATAATTAAATTTAGTTGTCGATTTTGACTTTCAATTTGCAATTGATTATGTTGTTTCCCTTTGTTATATCCGACTTCAAATATTTCTCTTAAAGAGATTGTTTTCGAAGTTCTAAAACGTAGATCGATAACTTCAAAAGTATAATCAATAAGTTGAGGTTTTGAAATAAATAGGAGTAGAGATTTATAGAACTGAAGCTCACTATATTGCTTGTCTTCATCAGATAATCCACTCCATAAACCATGTTGATGCACCTGATAAATAGCCATGATTTCGTCTAAATATTTTATTTCGCCAGATAACGAATAATGAATGTGTAAAGGCCAATCGGCAAATAGCAGATTATTAAACACTTCTGGATAACAAAAATCATTTCGTCGATAAACAACTGAACAATTTGGAATAAAATTTCCTTTAATTAAATCCTCAATCCCGAAGACATCCCTGTTACTTAAAAGGTCTTTGTAATAGTTTTTATGAGCCTCAAAATCAATAATTTGATTTTCTAAAAAACCAACGTTATGAAAACAAATGGAAAAATCAGGATTGACTTCCAGAAAATCAACCTGTTTTTGAAGTTTCAAGGAGTCAATCCAGTAATCATCACATTCACAAATGGCAATATATTTGCCTTTGGCTAATGGAAGAACATAATTGGTGTAAATTTGAAATATACCAATTCCCGATTTCATTAAATTATTTTCTTGAAATACTGGCCTTATGATCTCAGAATATTTTTTTGCAAACCCGATGATAATATCTCTTGTTCCATCCGATGAAGCATCATCATGAACAATAATTTCAATGGGAAAATTTGTTTTCTGATTAAGAATGCTATCCAGTGCCCTCCCTATATATTTGTCATGGTTGTAAGTTAGACAACAAACACTTACTAAAGGAGGTGGATTTAACATGTATAATCTTTTTACCAGTTAAATTTAGTTACAATTATAATGTAAATTTATAGTTCTTGTCGAATCGACAGGAAACATTTTCAGGCGTACTCGATGTGTCAGCAAGTTTTAAGCCAGAAACCAATAAGCTTGAGGTAATGGCGCGTTCAAGTGCATGTGCCAGTGTGCCATCTAGTTGATTGTTTTCCGGTTCAAAATCTTGATCCGTTAATCCAAGATTCAAAACAGGAATAAGAGCTTCTTTGCGGGCATAAAACATGGTCCCTGCGGTGAAATGGAGGTTTTGTAATTGCTCCTTTTTCAATCCCATTTCCAAACTTAATAAAAGAACCTTCTGTGCATTACCGCCGTAGTATAATGCCATAGGCAAAATATGTCCCAATGGACCAATCATACCAATCTCCTGATGATGGTTGAATGTTTGGATTACTTTTCCGATGCAGTCTTTTCCGATAATTTTGTTGAAAAGATCGTCTTTCCACAAATCTCTTTTTTTTAAATGATTAGAACGCTTGGTGTGAATTTTAAGAATCAATTCATAACCTTCATCAAAAACGTATTGCAGAATCTTGAGAAAAGGCAAGACATCACGTCCACGGTTATCCAAAATAAAAATTGAATGCTGAAAAGAACCTGCTTTTAAAATAGTGTTTATTTCCTCTTTCAGAAATTCGGGTGTTGTGATAAAGAGCTTAAAATTTTGAAAATCTGAATTTTTCAATAAGTCAATAATTTCGAGAAAAACATCCAGATAAAAGACATGGAGGACAATTGCAATTTTTTCGATATTCCTTTTATCATTCGGAGCGGTATTTTTCTGGTAAAAATTAAGATTATAGTGATGATGTATTATTCGTTTCCAGAATTTTTTTGACCATATTTCGCTATTATTTTCAGCAAAAACGCGGGCGGTCTTCCAGTTTTGGTAAACAGCGAGTTTTTTAAAGAAATATGGAAATGTGCTGAAGAGAATCCATTTTACCATTTCTTTACCTGGTCTGGTCATTGGCACAAATCGCCAGACTTTGTCAAAATCAATAATAATATAGGATACTTGTTGAGAAGTTCGGGAGCTCATTTCTTATAAACGGGTTGTGTAAGTATATATAATATTTTCTTTAAAATTTAGAGTACATCACCAAAATCAGGCCTTAATTTTTTAAATGTATAGACGCCTGATATAAAAATTATTAATGTTACAGTCCAGAAATAAAGATTCATTTCGGCAAATTCAAAGAACCAAACCTTTTCTATGAAAGTATAACGGTAACCCTCAGTGATATAAAAGAAAGGATTCAATAATGCTATGTATCGGTAATTTCCGTGAAGCTTAGTGAATGGCCAAATAATTGGAGTAGCCCAGAAAAGCATTGTTGTTATAATGTTGATAATATGAGCCATATCATGTACGAAAACATTAACTGATGCGACAAACAATGATATCCCAGTAAGCAAAATAAATGTGGCAAATAGATAATAAATAATTTGGATCCAGTAAACAGTCGGGTAAATCTGAAAATTGAATATCAATAAAAGTATTACTAAAAAAATCATAATAACATGAACGATCATACCGGAGAAAATTTTAATAATTGGGATGAAACTCACATTGAAACTTGTTTTCTTGATGAGATATGCGTATTCAGGAAGCGCCATGCAGCTTACAATCATTGTCTGACTTATAAAAAGCCAGGGAATCATGCCTACAAGTAGCCAGGGGGCAAAAGGTGCTCCTGAAGTTGTGTTTCCTGCTCTTAATCCAAATGTAAATGCAAACCAAATTACAAAAACGTAAACGACAGGTTGTATAAATGCCCAGGGCAAACCAATAAATGAAGACAAATAGCGGCTATTAAAATCTCTTACAATCAGCGTTAAAAGAACGTAGCGTTGTTTTTTAAATTGGTTTAGTAAATCAATTGCTTTATTAAATAGTTTCATCTGAATCTGAATATGGAAAAATCATTTAGTATTGGGTTAGTTTAAAACCGAAAAAGAAACCTCTTTGACAACTATTTGAGAACCAGTTTTATATATTGCGCCTGCATTAAAAACTTCAATTATTAATCCATCGTGAACCCAATGAATTTGTTGCTCTATTTCATCAACCACAGAAAGCAGCCCAAGTGAAACCGTATATCGCCCATTCCCTAAATTTGGAAAATCAAAATCAACAGCTACAACATGATTATTATCTTTTTTTAAATTGATGGGCTGTTTATAGTGATAGCTTTTGATTTTGATGAGTGAACTTCCATATTGGCTGTTAAGCGCCAATTGTATTCCTGGTTGAATTATTCTATCTTGTGTTACAATGTTGATAAAAACCCGAATGGGTTCACCTCCAGATAATTGCAGAACATTTTTTTGGTTTGAACGGTTAACAATAGCAGCAAATTGAATTTGGGCCTCTTTCGTGCCATAGTTTTCACAATCATTCAGGTCTTGCCAAATCAAGTCAGGATAATGATCAGGAGCTGATAATACATCAGGTTCAATTATTTCCTTGGTTTTATCATTAAGTGATTGATTTAATTTATGTTCTTTTACCAATGAAAGCATAAACGTATTATAGCTGTCGGTTACAAAAACCGGATCACCTTCTTCTTTAATCACACCTTCATGAAGCCAAATGGCTCTTGTGCAAAATTCCTTCACTGTACTTAAGCTATGTGTGCAAAGCAAAATGGTTTTTCCGGCATTTTTAAAATCCCTTATTTTTCTATAGCATTTTTGCTGAAAACGAATATCCCCTACTGATAATGCTTCATCAGTTATCAGAATATCAGGGTCGATATTAATGGCCATCGAAAATGCGAGCCTGACATACATTCCGCTGGAATAGGTTTTTACAGGTTGCCAGGCATATTCTCCAATGTCAGCAAAGTCCAATATTTGTTCGAGTTTACAGTCCATCTCTTTTTTTGAATACCCTTGTATAGCACCTAAATAATAGATGTTTTCGATACCTGTTAATTCATTATTAAAACCTCCGCCAAGTTCTAAAAGTGCCGTGACCATACCATTGCAGTAAAAACTACCTGATGTTGGGGTTACGACAGAATTCAAAATCTTCAGTAAAGTAGATTTTCCACTTCCGTTTTGACCTATAATTCCCAAAACTTCACCACGTTGCAATTGAAAAGAAATGTCCTTAAGAACTTCATGCCGCTGATGGAATTTTTTTCTGAAAGGATGGAAGAATTCTTTGATCCTTTCAAATCGCGAATGATAAAGTTTGTAGGACTTGGAAAGATTAGTAATTTTAAGAGCAGTCTCTTTGATGGGTGTATGGTGGGTCATTATAATCTTGGTAAAAAATATTGTATTTTTTTTATCATTAATGTCAGGATAAAACTTTTTAAAAAGTAGGGAACATTATATGTGCCGCTCGAAATATCTACTTTTAAGTT
>CAJBPB010000104.1 GCA_903957365.1 uncultured Bacteroidota bacterium | reverse complement strand
GTTCAAGGTTTCGATGAGCTGAAAATCAGGAGTGTACTGAGGTACATGACTGATTTGAAGATCGAGAATAACGAAGAAATCGGACATTATGGACAAACTAATTAAATCAATCCAGATTAAACATGCAATACCGGCTTCTACATAGCCATAAAGATGAAGGCTATTATTTGTAAATACCCCACTACAATATGAACAGTGGTTTTAATATTAGTACAATCTGTAAAGTGAAGTTTGTTTTCAGCATTTCACTTCTAACAATCACATTACAAGGTTTTTCACAAGATTTTAATAAACAAAACTATTCTGGAATTGCTGCCGATTATCATTACGGTAAAGTAATCCCGACAAATCCTTTTGTGAAGGGGGAGAACCTGAAAGGAGAACCGTTAAAGTATTACCAATCACTTTCAATAAAGATGCTCTGGCAAAATCCGGGCTATACAGATTGGCAAAAAGTGTACCACATCCCCTATTATGGTTTTGGTGTATTTGCAGGAGATTTCTATAATCCCGACGAATTGGGTTATCCAATTGCAATCTACGGGGTTCTCGGGATTCCGATCAGGCGCTGGAATAAATATGCACTGTATTCGGAATTTCAATTTGGAATGGCTTTTAACTGGCAACATTATGACAGCATAAATAATCCGAAAAATCTTGCTATTGGCGGCAGTATGACGGTTTATCTTGATATAGGTATGACCGCATTTTACCAGATTTCATCAAAACTGGATTTGGGTGCCGGGCTTAGTTTCCTGCATTTTTCGAATGGTGGATTTGAAAGACCAAACCGTGGTTTGAATTTATATTCGCCTTCTTTTGAGCTAAAATACCATTTTGCCGGAAAACCCAACCTGAACTTTGTGCAAAAAGCAGACCGTTTGAGAAGGAGTAATGATTTGTTCTTAATGCTGGGATATGGTGATCATCAGCTAAATGAACACGAATTGGATACCAATTACTTTGCTGTTGGAGGGTTAAGTGTCATTTATTTTGTGCAGGTTTCAAATGCATTAAGAATAGGCGCTGGAACCGATATAAATTATTTCTGGGGACTCAATGCAAAACCAGATGGTACAATAGGACCACGCACGCTTGATAATTTTACGGTAGGATTAATTTTACAACCTGAAATAATTATTGACAAATTAACACTGGTTGGGGGTTTTGGAATTTATACAACACACCTGAATTATTTAAACTTTAAACAACCCTATCAGCGTTTGGGTGTTAGATTTGAAATTTACAAGAATGTTTCACTTGGAGTGAATGTTAGAGCGATTAACTTCATGCTAGCCGAGTTTCTTGAGTTCAATGTTGGCTACAGAATAAAATGGGAAAAATAGCCATTTGCATTCACATCAACGGAAGGATTGTTTTATGCAAAACCAATCTTTGTCACTTGTTACCAAAAACCTTTATCAGAATACCGCCTAAGCCACACTTCACTCCTGGCTGAATTAAAAAACGCTCTCTCAAAATTCTGGTTTGAATAATTTTATTGACCTTTGCAAGATGATGATGAATGAAAAAATTGGTCTGTTGCATCTGGCATGGCTCCTCGAAAAAAGCAATATCCGGCATCTGGTCATTTCACCCGGATCAAGGAATGC
>CAJBPB010000103.1 GCA_903957365.1 uncultured Bacteroidota bacterium | reverse complement strand
TGATGCCGTATATGGAAACTACAAGGATATTTCAGATTGCCCTGCGCTGGTACTGAACCGGTTGAAACATTATTTCCTTACATACAAAGATTTGCCCGGCAAGGAAAGTCATGTTGAAATCACCCATGTATATGGCATCGAGGAAGCCCATGAGGTAATCCGGAGGTCGATGGACGATTATCACCACAAATTTGACAATCTCGATACATTTTTGTCCGAGGTATAACCGCAAACCGGATCTGAGTATTTCAGGTTTGCCAGTGAAATCTGTTTTTCAGGATTTTGTGCAATAGCTATCTTCTGCTGGCAACCATTCCTTCATTTTTTGTTTGGGGGTTTGCACGATTGTCTGGCAAACAACAATCCGGATTGTTTACTTTTGAACAGTAAAAATGGCTCGCTTCATGAAAAAACAAATTTTCTCATTCCTCCTGTCATCACTTTCATTCATTGCTGTTGCCCAGCAAATACCTTCAGTGTATTCAAATTTCAGCATAGAAAATGACACATTGATTTTCACAAATCCTGAATCAGGTGACCGTGATATTGAGAATGTGTATTTCCCCACACTCACACTTGAAAAAATCATACAGTCACCCAAGGGCAGTGAAATGGGTATTGATTTTGACTTTCAGGATTCGACTTTCAGCGGAAACCTGTATTATGGCTTTGTTGTAGCAGAAAACGTGAAGTACCCGCAGCCGGTCTGGTTCGGTAAATCAGCAAAAATAGTGCAGGGTAAAACTTCGGTGAGCATAGCGGCCATGAAAGACAAATATGATATCATACACTGGCAGCAGAAGGGTTATGGATTGTTGGGCTATCGTCTGGAAAATGCAGAGGGAAAATTGATTTACGAAGGACAGGTTTCCTTTGCAGGGGTAGGTCCGTTCGAAACCGAACCGACCATCATTGAAGGTCCTTTTATTAATCTTGTGACAGCGGAGAGTGTTACGGTTAGTTTCAAAACCAGTCAGTTAGCAAGTCCGACGATAGTTGTAAATGATAAGGAATACCAGCAGAAACAGAAGATGATGAATCCGGCAGGCAGTCGCAGCCATCAGATTCTCATCGATCGGTTGAAAGCCGATACCACCTATAGTTATAAGGTAATGGTCGGCCAAAGGTCCTTTACTTATCATTTCACCACAGCGCCAAAGAGAGGGTCACACCATACCATAAGGTTTGCATTTGCCAGCGATTCACGCGAAGGAAAGGGTGGGGGAGAACGGAGTTTTTCCGGAACAAACGCGTATATGATGAAGAAAATCGGTGCGTTGGCGTTGCAGCAGGAAGCCGGATTCATGCAGTTCACCGGCGATTTGATTTCGGGTTACTGCATCAGTCCTGATGAAATTAAATTGCAGTATGCCAACTGGAAAAAGTCGGTTGAACCATTCTGGCATTATTTCCCAATATACACAGGCATCGGAAACCATGAGGCTTTGATCACCTCCTTTGGTGAAATTGAAAAAGGTGTGGCAGTTGATAAGTTTCCTTTCGGGACACAATCAACCGAAAAGGTCTTCATGGATGAATTTTGCAATCCGCTGAATGGTCCGGAAAGTGAAGACGGAAGCATGTATGATGTGGATAAACAGAATATAAATTTTCCGACCTATAAAGAAAACGTCTATTATTACATGTATGGCAATATGGCCATGGTAGTGTTGAATACCGATTACTGGTATGCACCTTCAACGGGTCTGATTCCGGTTTCAGGAGGTAATCCGCACAGTTTCATCATGGATCAGCAACTTGCATGGCTGGCGGCAACCCTTGCCAGACTTGAGAGTGACATTACTATTGACCATGTTTTTGTGAGTCTGCACTCCCCGGTTTTTCCCAATGGTGGTCATGCCAACAAGAGTATGTGGTTTTTTGGCAACAATGACATCCGTCCTTTTGTCTCGGGCAATCCAACCGAAAGGGGAATCATCGAACGCCGTGATCAGTTGCTTGATCTGATGGTAAATAAGAGTAAAAAAGTAGTAGCCTTGCTTTGTGGCGATGAGCACAATTATAGCCGTATGCTTGTGAGTGGTAAAATGGAAATGTATCCTGAAGACTGGGACACACAAAAGCTGACGCTCAACCGCGAAATCTGGCAGATTACAAATGGCTCGGCAGGATCGCCGTATTATGGTCAGGAACAATTACCATGGAGCAGTTTTGTTGAATATTTCACGCCACAATACGCGCTTGTGCTGGTGGATGTTGAAGGAACCGTTGTCAAAATGAAAGTAATCAATCCTGATACTTTGGAAACCATCGAAGAAGTAGTATTGAAATAAAAACAGCAGGAAACTGTCTGGATTTTATTTTTGAGTAGTTTTTGAAGAATTAAGCAGGGTCTGCCTAAAAACTCCGAAAGAGTTTAATTTTAATAACCTCCGGTTACACCGGAGGTTATCAGCCAACAAACCACGCAGTCCCGAAGTGGGTTGAATAGTCCTGGAATTATGAAAATGAACTCTGAAAGAGTTCTTGCTCTTTTCTCTTTAATAGCATCACTATTGACGGAGATTTTAACGAAGCAGGAGGGCAT
>CAJBPB010000102.1 GCA_903957365.1 uncultured Bacteroidota bacterium | reverse complement strand
GGGCTTTTAATTTCGAGGAGTGTCGCTCTCGATGAGGTTTTGAAAAATTCGGGAAGTATTTTTTTAAGTCCATTAATATCTGAAACAGATAGATATTCAATGTTATACGTCATTGCAATGTGTTGTGTAGTCATTTGCTGACGCGCTTCAAAAAAAGGTTCCAGCAAGCCAGTTGAGTCGGGTCCGGGAAGAAACCTGAAAATGCCTCCGCCTTCGTTGTTGATTACAATGATCTTCAGATTGGATGGCAATAAATTGTTCCATAAAGCATTGGAATCATAAAAGAAACCAAGGTCACCACTGATCACCAAAGTTGGGTTTTTTGTCGCAAATGCCGCTCCCGCTGCGGTTGAGAGACTCCCATCGATGCCGCTGGTACCACGGTTGGCGTACATCTGATGGAAAGTTTGATAATCAAATAACTGAGCATACCGGATTGGGGTACTATTGGCAATCTGAACATCAAATCCGACAGGTATTGAACCCAGAACTGTTTCAAATATCTTCAAATCTGAATATTCACAGTCAGCTAAATATTGTTTATGAATGTTTTTGGCGCTTGTTGAAATATCTTGCCAGACCTCGCTGAAATTACTGTTATTTGGTTTGACCAATGGAATCAGTTGATTAAAAAAGTCAATGGGTTTAACAGGAATCGCACTTGTAAGATGCTGATATGTATCATTCTGAAAATCAATTGTATCAATATGCCAATGATTTTGAATTCCAGCTTTTCGCAGGAAAGATTTGATCCGCTTCGACACAATTGAACCACCGATGGTGATTAATAAATCAGGTTCAATGGCAAGATTATTTTTACCAGCAACACCCAGACAACGATCGATACAATCAATAAAATCCGGATGATGCATATTGGAAATTGTCTCAGTCAGCACAACAACTGAACTATCTTCAGATAATTTAATTAATTGATTGTTAAGAGTTTCATCCACATGATGCTGTCCAACCAGGATCATTTTTTGCTTGGAGCCATTCCATATTTCAGCCAATGATTTCATTATAACCGTATCAACAGAAACAGTTGCAGGAACAATGGAGAATTGCTTTGGTATATCGGTCATTTCACAATTGAAACCATACAATGGTTCCTGGATCGGAATATTAATATGAACCGGTCCTGGAACAGGATAATTTGTGGCATTAATGGCATCATTTATCAGCCGGTTGTTGTGCCAAAGGTTTTCACTATTAGTGATTACCTGAGGCAATTGTACTGATTTTCGGATGTAATTCGCGTAAATATTTTGTTGCCTGATCGTTTGGCCATCAGCCTGATCAATCCATTCCAGAGGCCGGTCGGCCGTGAGTATAAGCAATGGAACCCTTTGATAATAAGCTTCGGCGATGGCTGGGGCATAATTCAAAACAGCTGTTCCGGAAGTGCATACTATTGCGACTGTTTGCTGCAATTGCTGCGCCATTCCCAGGGCAAAAAAAGCTGCACTGCGTTCATCAACAATCGTATGACACTGAATATCAGTATTTTTATTAATGATTGTTATAATAGGCGCATTCCTTGATCCGGGTGAAATGACCAGATGCCGGATATTGCTTTTTTCGAGGAGCCATGCCAGATGCAACAGACCAATTTTTTCATTCATCATCATCCTGCAAAGGTCAATAAAATTATTCAAACCAGAATTTTGAGGGAGTGTTTTTTAATTCAGCAGGGAAGTGTGGCATAGGTGGTATTCTGAAAAAGGTTTTTGGTAACAATTGACGAAGATTGGTTTTGCATAAAACAATCCTTCCGTTGATGTGAATGCAAATGGCTATTTTTCCCATTTTATTCTGTAGCCAACATTGAACTCAAGAAACTCGGCTAGCATGAAGTTAATCGC
>CAJBPB010000101.1 GCA_903957365.1 uncultured Bacteroidota bacterium | reverse complement strand
GGAATGAATGCGTGGGAAGGAGAATGTATATACGTGGGCAAACGGAATGTCTTTCGGACAATAAATCCTCTAACAACCACTAGTCATAATGAAATCTGCATTTTGCATTTAATATTTCATCATCCCTCACCTGATAGATCATCCGGATGATCAGCAAATGAAGTCAGAGTTCCGTTTGGTTACTACTCACCTGCTTTTTATTAAACAAGTTGTATGTACTGTTCCTCAAGCGTTACGTTGAAATGAATATCTGCTTTCAAGGCTTTGAATACTTTTAAAATGGTATCGATCGTAGCACTGTTGGTGCTGCTTTCAAGTTTTGAAATTTGCGATTTTTGCACTCCAACAAGTTGACCTAATTGCTCTTGCGTTAAGTTTCTTTCTTGACGGGCAGTTTTAATCATTTTTCCCAAGACTTCCATACTTAGCTCGTATTCGTATTCGTCTCTTGCCTGAGTGCCCTTCTCTCCGATATATTTGTCTTTCATTTCGGCAAGTGAATAAGATTTAATTTTTGTCTGTTCCATCTTTTTATTTATTTACTGATACCAAAATAATTTGCTCTGATTTTCATTGCTCTTTCAATTTCATTTTTAGGAACTTTGTCCGTTTTTTTAATAAAACCAAGTGAGGCAATCACCAGGGTCTCTTTCTTGTCTTTTTTGTCCCAAAACGCCAGTAATCTGATTTGAAGCCCACTATATTTTGTACGAAATTCCCAAATATCATCATGCAATTTTTTAAAGAGTTTCGGGTCATTTGTTTGCTCAGCCAGATCAATATTATAGAAAACTTTCCTCGCAGTTTTTGTATCGAGTTCAGCAATGAATTCGTCCGCTTCTTCTAAAAACCTTGTTTGAAAGTATCGCATTAATTTTTTAGCAAAAGTAACAAATGTTTCCAAATATAGCAACTTAATTTTACTTTTATCCTTTTTTTCAACCACTAGTCATAATGAAATCTGCATTTTGCAATGAGTATTTCATCATCCGTTAACTGATAAATCAACCGATGTTCTCCATCAATTCTGCGTGACCAGAACCCTTTGTACTTGTGTTTCAATGGTTCTGGCTTTCCAATGCCTGAAAAGGGATTTCGTGAAATGTCTTTTAACAGTTCATTAATTTTAGATAAAATCTTCTTATCCGTTTTTTGCCAATACAAATAATCCTTACAAAATTCCGACCTTTCACTATACGTACATTTGTATATCACAGATAAAGAAGAATGTACAATTGCAGGTATTTTTACTATGCAATTGCAGGTAGCAATAAATCCATTCATGGCAATTGCACATAAACCGAAAGCAATTGCAAATGTAAAAGTGATCAAAAAAAATCCCTCGTTGTGAGGGATTTTGTTTTTCAGAAAGGAAGAACTGGTTCATTTACAGTGCTGGCGGCAGCTTTTCTGGTTCTTTTGGTGCGTTTTGCTGTTTCCTCTTTCGATTCCCTTGTTTCTTCCGCGCCCTCTTTCACGCTTGCATAAACAGTGTGGGTACGTTGGAAATTGTCCGCCTGTTGCAGTTTGGCAATCTCCAACTTCAGGAACTTGCGTCCGTTGTATTCAAATGCGAATTTCTCTGCTGCATCCAGATCAATCGAGAAG
>CAJBPB010000100.1 GCA_903957365.1 uncultured Bacteroidota bacterium | reverse complement strand
TGAATCTATTAACGAGTTCATAGATGCGTTTTGAATCATAGACACTATCAACATGAAAGAGAGGTTGCATGACAAAGTTTGAAACCTTTTCCGAATAAGTCCTGACATCAAAAAAATATTCGTTCTGATCCTCATAGAATCCATATTTAAAATATTCTGCTGTGTTAACATGCTTAGGAAGTTCAAAAGGTTTGTCCTCAGAATCAATGAAATCAGTATCTTTTGAGAGAGAAGCGATGCGATCATTAATTAGCTTGGGTTTAAGACGTTTTGTATCGCTGATGTTATCAATAATAACTTTCCGCAGGTCTGGATGGTAACAGATAATAAGTTTACTTATTTCTGTAATTGCATCATTTTTCAAGAATGGATCTGTCGCTGCAGCATGAATTAAATGATCAGAATAGTACTCAATAAATTCGATTGTATTCTTTGATAACCATTCTTTTGCTTCCTCATTAGATTCCCACATATCACCAGGATCTTTTTTGTCCGGAAGGAATGATACCTTCACAAAAAGACCTATTGATATTGCCATGATTGCAACTTTTTTTGTAGCATTTAATCCAGCAGGATCCCCATCAAAAAGGATGTGAATACCTTGACATTTAGTTTTTATGATATCAAGATGCTCTTTCGTCACATTGGTGCCCTGTGATGATATTGTATTGCTGAAGCCAAGTTGATGCATACGAAGGACATCTATCGGGCCTTCAACAAGGATTGCAGTATCCTTATTAATAATCATTTGCAATGATTCTTTAAGGCCGTAGATTACATCTTTTTTATGAAATAGGGGAGTGTCTTTGAGGTTATAATATTTATCTGAATTATTATCATCAGGGAGTTTACGACCGGAGAAGCCGATCAGAACTCCAGAGGTATTGTAAGTCGGGAATATGATTCTGTTTTGGAAGAAGTCGTAATAGGAGTTTGTTTTCTCGCTTTTAGAAATCAATCCGGCGGTAAAAACATCTTCGGTACTGTATCCGGCAGCATGTAAATAATTCAGAAGATTATTTTTGGATTTGGGAGCAAAACCCAAGTTAAATTTTGTGATTGTAACATCATCCGTTCTTGAAGAAATATACAAACGAGCTTCATCAGAAGCTTTCATTGATTTACTGAAATAATCCTGGGCGCATTGATTAATATCTTTTTGGATATTTCTTTGAATTCTAATGGCTTCTTGTTCAGGAGTTTGGGCATCTTCAATGATTTCAATTTTGATTATCTCAGCGATATAGCGTAAAGATTCAATATAATTAAGACCTTTTCTTTTCATTATATAGTTGGCAACACCACCTTTTGCTCCACAGCCAAAACAAGAAAATATCTTTTTTGATGGTGAAACGGTAAGGCTTGCAGTTTTTTCATCATGAAAGGGACATGAACCAACGAAGTTTGAACCTTTCTTTTTTAATGTGATATCATTACCGATAATGCTAACTATTTCAGCTTTTTCTAAAATTTTATCAATTGTTATTTGCGGGATCATGAATGAGAGGCTTGTAAGGGTTGAAAAAGAGAAATTTGTTCATCAGCAGTCAGGATCATATTATCATCGAAACCGACCCTTGTTTTGAAGATTCATTAAAATATCTTCAACAATTTCAATTTCCGAATAAAGAGAAAGTTGATTATCCAGGCTTGAGCATCCTGGCCCGATGTCATCCTGAAGAAAGGAAGCATCATGAGATAGCTTTACAGCCTGAAGGTAGGTCTGATAGGCACGGATAGCGCGAAGTCTTTTGGCTTCTCTCAATGGATTGTCACGCATGATCTTTGAATTTTAATTCCTTCTTTCTCTGCTTTCATAAAATTGTGTAGGGCTGTCTCTTCCTCTACATTAAGCTCATCAATAAAAACGAATTTCTCGTTTTCAAAGCTTACTTTTTTACCGTTGACCAAATAACCTTTGGGGGTTTTGCAAATAGTAATCATAGGTTCTTTACGTAAATTATTTTGACAATAGAGAAAAATGTAATAGAAAAGGATTCAACCCTGTTTAATTGCGAAAAGCTTGAAAGGAAAGAGCAGAATCAGATATAGACAATCAGTTAATCATTGATAAGTGTAGCTTTATCAATGAAGTTGCGTAGATATAAACTAACAGTTCTAAAGCCATGTTTTTTAGCCTTCTTAATGAGCATTATTTTCTGTTTTTCAGAGATTCTGAGAGTAATGTGTTCATTAAGAGAATTGGCTGAAGATGCATTGTTCATAAAATAAATTATTACTGATTAAAAAAATGAAATTTACTTGACAAAAGAAATAAATGTGTTACATTTGTGTTACAAATGGGATACATATTTTTGTAAATGTAATGCTTTAATACTATATGAGGCATATTTTATTATGATAAATCTATACTTTTATTTTTATGGAAATAAATGAACGTATTACTCAGGTAGTTAAGTCTGTGTATGGAAGTCAATCAAATGCAGCCAGGGCGCTTGGTGTAGACAGGCAGAGAATGAACTCTATCGTAAATGGGGTGAAACCGGGTCTGGATTTCATCAATTTATTGTGTGACAAAACTGAGAACTTAAATATGCACTGGCTTATCAGAGGAGAGGGTTCTATGTTTCTTAAAAAGCCTGAAGAGATTAAGTTGCCTGAAAATAGTCCGGTGAATAATTATGGAGGATTTGATATTACGTTGAATCGTATTTTAAGTTTGTGGGAGGATGAGAGAGCCCAATGGAATATTACAAAGAAAGAATATGTTGAGCGGATAGAAGAATTGAAAAAGGAAAAAGATCAATTAAAGCAGTGGTATGAGAAAGATGCCACTGAATCATTATATGGACAAAAAGGTCAATTGAAATCAATTTCAAAAACGATTCTCAACAAAGCTGGTTTATCAACCAGAGAAATTAACTCAGCTTAGTATAGATTTTTACAGTAAAAATTCGGCTGAAAACAAGAAATAAAAAGGAAATTTTTCTCAGAAAAAGTGAAAATATACAGGTTTTAAAATTCAATAAATTATTAACAATAGGACAGAAACAGGGACAAAAAAACAGGGACAAAAAAATTAAAGCAGGGACAAGATAATTATATAGCAAAGTGGGAGTTAACTGGGGTCGTAAGCGTGTCCCTCTTTCTCCGCGTTTCGACCGAAAAATCACTGAAAACCACCGAAAATCACACATTTTTGGTGGTTTTTTGCATTTACGGGGGGTATAAAAGC
>CAJBPB010000099.1 GCA_903957365.1 uncultured Bacteroidota bacterium | reverse complement strand
GTGATATTGGCGAAGGAATTTATGCTGGTCCAAATAAAAAAATTGTTTGGAATTACTTAAAAGAACCAGATTATGTATTTACCGGTTCTGGATTCTATTTTGATCTCACCGCTAAATTTATTCCAAAGAAACCAAAGGCAACTCCTGAAAGTATTACACTCAATAAGATTGATCAGGTTGTTGACGAACCATCAGGTTTAGACAAAAAACCAGACGTTACACCGGTTGATCCGGCTAAAATTGACAAAATGGATTTGCCGGTTGCAAATATTGAAAAACAAGAAGTTGTTGTAATACCCGAAGAAAAACAAATAACGCAGGAAATTATTGCAGTTGAATCGATTGAAGAGAAAGTTGGAGGCGAAGAAGCAAATCAAAAACCAGATGTAAATAAACCGGAAGAAAATGCAGCGGTAATTGTAGTTCCTGTGCCTGTCCAGGAAAATATTCCGGAACCGGTTACACCGAAGGAGTTAGTCGTCCCAACGGTGATAAATGAGGTTACAATTGATCCAATAACACCAAAAACAGAAGAAGTAATCAATGATGCAGTTTTGGCAGAAGCAGTGAAGCCTATCGCTGAAAATAAAGTTGAGCCAGGGGCAGAAATAGCAACTGTTGTTCCTGATAAAGTGATTGGAAAGGCAAAAGTCCGGTTTTCAAAGGATAACGAAAGTGCGGGAATTGATTATGAACGAAGTTCCTTATGTATGTTTATGATTAGTGATACCAGTCGCACGTTTGCCAATGTGATTGAAGATGCAGCCAATAGTTATCCATTACCTGAAAAGTTCAACGATCATAATCTCAATGTCAAAACGATCAAGTGTGCAGATAAGCTTGATGATCCTGAAATTTTCATTGATGATTATTTTAATCGTAATAATGTTGCGAAAGATCTGGTTGCACGATGGTTTAACAGAAGTGAATCAGGAGGCTTTGATATGAGTCTGATATCCGAGCGAGGTCGTTATGATGCAACTGAAATTGAAGCAAATATCGCTCAGATGGCCGAAAGAGGCATGGCTCAGCTGGCTGATGCTGGAGAGGAATTGATTGATAATACTTTTATCGTTGTAAATGATTTCAGGTATGTAAACAAAGAGGAAACCGCCAACAAGATCAAAGCAGGTTTCAAAATATATAATATGGCTCAGGCTTTTATTCCGGGCGCACCTGATTTAAATACTGTTACACAAATCGCTTCAGTTGGTTTAACTGTTGCTGGAAAAGGTTATGTCATCAAAACGACATCATACCTTTTTCGATTGGTCTGGAATACGGAAATTGCAAATGATTTTTATACAAATTACTGGACCTCTGATGATAAGTTGGACGCTCAAAAGAAAGCGGAATTTGACAGATCAGATCTCTTTAAACTTCGTTATGTTGGATTTGAAGTGTCTTTGGCAGACCTTCAATCGACTATTTTCACAACAAAATCAGAAGAAGAACTGATTAAGATTGCAACAATAAGGGGAGTAGATGCCAGTATCGCAAAGCTTCAAAGAAAATATGAGGAATTCAGAACCAAAACACCACTGGCAAGCGGTGCGCCTTTGACAGCTCAGATTGGTTTGAAGGAAGGTCTGGAGGATGGAGATAAATTTGAGGTTTTAGAACAAACAATGGACAGTGAGGGAAAAATGATTTTCAAAAGTGTAGGTGTGATTAAGGTGGATGGTAAACAAATATGGGATAACAGATATATGGCGGGTGAGGACGATTCTGCAAATAAAAATGGATATACTCTTTTTAAGGGTAAAATTGGTTTTGAAAAAGGTTTGCTCATTCGTCAGATTGACTGATAATTTAGTATAACCTTGTTGTAAATGAGTTAAATAGCAGATTATTAATGTATAGCATTTTATTCAGGATTCTTTATGAAATTGATTAGATTTTTTATATTTTCAATTGGTTTGTATGTAATTATACTCTCAGCCTGTAGTTCTCAGAAAGGAATTCCGGCAGCATTTTACGAATGTGGCGTTGAATGTATGGGTACCGGAATTGATGGAACCCAACTTGTTAAATCGTGGGGAATTGGATATACCATTGCTGAAGCTGTAGAACAGGCAAAACTAAATGCTGTCAGAACGGTTTTGTTTAAAGGAATATCAAGTGGCAAAACGGGATGTATGCTTGTTCCGCTTATCAATGTGTCAGGCACCGAACAGCTGCATCAGACTTATTTTGACAATTTTTTTACCGCTGGCGGACAATATTCTGGTTTTGTTGTTTTAAGCGCTGACCAAAGCATTGATCCAAAGGATAGAATAAAAGCGGGGAAGCAATATAAAGTGGCAGTGGTTGCTTCTGTACTTCATTCATCACTGCGCAAGGAACTGGAAAAAAATGGAATTGTTAAACCCTTAGGCAGCGGTTTTTGATACTTTCAATTGAAAAAGCAATAAGCTAATTTTATTATTCTGGTTTATATTTCATGACGAATGCGCCTCTGATTCCCATTTTTTCGATGATCTTTAATTCCTTTTGTGCATCATCACGAAGCAGATAGTAATTAGTGTAAACATAAGTTACCAGTTTGGAATCATCATATCCAAAACTGATTATCAGACCTTGTTCAGTAAATATCTTTCTGTATTTGACAGCCTCCGCTATACTTTTTGCTTCAGCGAGTACCAGATAATATTTACCTGATTGCAACATTTTTTTATCTGTTTTTGGTTTAAATGGAGATTCATTTCTAGTTTCTGAGATTCTGTTTTCGTCTTTTTGTGAGATTGTTCCAGCCAATACTTTGATTTTCTGTAATTTATAATCAATGCTATCTGGTTTAGGCTGACTAATTTTTTTGAAATTAATTTGTCTGTTCTTTTCAACTACATGGAATACAATAGGATTACCAACAGTTTCAGGAACAGGCGCATTGATGTCATTGTTTGAAATAATGTAATTTTCCCCGAATACATTCACTATTCTTACATAATACATCTGGTTTCCGGGAACAAATATGACAAACTTACCATTTGCATCGGTGAATGCCGAATAACTGTTTCCCTGATTGTTATAAGCCGTTACCTTGATATTAGCCAGATCGATATTAATTTCTGATTCCTTCACAAACTTCTGCCTTTTTAGCTCAATGCTTCCTTCAAGTTTATGTGCTTTCTGAAATGGAATTTGTTTTATGTCATTTTTTAATAATTCAATCTTATCGATATGTTGTCCAATATAGAAATACTCCATCAAATCAGATAATGGATTGATGATTAAATCATAAAATCCTTTTGGAATGCTGTTGAAACTAACAAATCCTTTTTCATTTGTAACAAGCGTAATATCAACAGGTAAGCTTCCTTTTTCATATTGTTTGGCCGAATTTGTCAGTTTAATCCTGACTTTCACATCGGGTATTCCTTTTTCAAAATTGTCTTTAACCCCATTACCGTTGTCATCTTTAAACATCTGTATATCAAGTCTTCTTAAGTCATTTTGCCATTTATCATTATAATTTTTACCCCAGTTTTTTCTGATCGCAAATTCCATATAATAAAATGAACTTCCAAAAACACTCTTCAAATAACTTTGTCTTGTGTAATTGTAAGAACCACTTGCAATTACATACCAGTTCAAATGAATGAAGAACTGAACCTTTCAGTAATATTTTCCAATTACAATTTATTTTTTTTTTACAAAAGTGTCTGAACACTATTTACATTTATTCATTTATTCATTTCATTCCGGAAATGTTTGATTATAATTCATTCATAAATCCCTTTGTAAAAAATCATATTAAGCATAATTATACTGAAAATTTCATAATTATGAAATTAATAAGTTATCAAAAATGCCTTTTTGTGAAAATTAACCTTTCAAATTTGCCCGAATGGTGAATAATTCAACAGCTGTAAATAAATTCAACACTATGTGCTAAACGTTTGGTTAATAATTAATTACAATCAAGTTTACGATGGTGTGTATAATAATTCAACACTTCACGTGTATAAAAAGCAAACAGTTGCATTTCTAATTAATTGATAAACAATAGGATATGAAGGTAAATTGCCTTTGGCACTGAAATTGAATAGGTGATTGTACAATATTTAATACCTGAAATCATGAAAACTACAGTTTCGTTACTAATCAGTTTTTTACTTCTTTTCGCTTACTGCAAGGCAGACAATGGAGAGGTATTTAACAACAAATCTTCTCAACAGGAATCGATCCGTATAGTTTGTTCTCCGGACTTGTCCCCGATAGCATCTAAATGGGCCAGCGAATATTCAGACCTCGAAACAGGATTGACTTTCGATCTTGTTGTTGCAGATGATAAATTGATAAATATGAATGAAACAAACAATCTGAGATTCGCTTCTTCGAACGAACTAAAACCAGATGATTATGAAAAGAGCTGGCAGTTACTTATTGGTCGCGAAGTGATTGTTCCTGTAATTAATTCAAAAAACCCCTTTCTAAACCAGTTAATTGAAAACGGAATTTCTCCTGAGCAGTTTGCTATGATTGTCAATAATCTGGAAAATCAAAAATGGGAAACAGTTTTTAAGAATGAACAGCATCTGCCAATACACCTTTATATTACTAAAGAGCAATCAGTAATGAACGGGCTTGCCAGATTTTTGAATATTACCCGGATTCCCGAAAACAAGTTAAAAATTGGTGATAAAGCAGAGATTGTTGCTGCCATCCAGAATGATCCCTATGCAATTGGTTTTTGTGAGATTGGTGATGTTATGAATGCTGAAAATCAGGGTCTTGTTGAAAATATCAGTCTTTTACCTATAGACAAAAACGGAAACGGGAAAATCGATGCAGTTGAAGATGTTTATGCAAATACCGACATCCTTATGCGTGGTGTATGGATTGGAAAATATCCTAAGGCACTCATTAATAAAATATATACCGTTCGAAATACCCAACCTGTAAACGAAAACGAAGCAGCATTTTTAACATGGGTACTTACCGATGGACAAAGTTATCTTAAAGAGGCAGGTTTTGCAGGTCTTATAGATAGTGAACAACAAGCGCAACTCGAAAAACTCAATCCTGTCAGTATAAATCTGCCACCAGTAAATTTCGTTTATTCCCCGGCATTTATCTTTTTATTGATTTTCGGTGCTGTTTTAGCGCTCAGTATTTATGTCACTGCCATTTTGGGTGGGTTCAATAAAAGTGATATACAAGAAATAGCTGGTGAATTTCAATTGGCTGATTTTAACGAAAAAACAGTGATTGTTCCCAAAGGTTTGTATTTTGATAAAACCCATACCTGGGCTTTTATGGAAAAAGATGGAAATGTAAAAGTGGGAATCGATGATTTTATGCAACATATTACCGGACCAATCACCCGGGTCGAAATGAAAAAACGTGGCGAAAGAGTGAAAAAGGGCGATGTGCTTTTTACTATTATACAGTATGGAAAACAGTTGAAAATATATGCCCCTGTTTCTGGTATTATCAAAGAAAGAAACGAATTACTTGATAAGCAATCTTCAGATATTAATGTTTCTCCATATAATAATGGTTGGGTTTATCTTATTGAGCCAGCTAACTGGGTAAAAGACATTCAGCTTCTTCAGATGGCTGAAAACTATTCACAATGGTTAACCAGTGAATTTACAAGGCTTAAAGATTTCTTCGCATCCATCGTTAAACCAGGCAGCATGGAATATGCACATATTGTGCTTCAGGATGGCGGTTCACTTAAAGACAATATTCTGGCAGATTTCGGACCTGAAGTCTGGGAAGATTTTCAAACCAAATATCTCGACATCAACAATTAGACTTGCGCTAATCCAAAAATAATGTCAAATCTTAAAAATACGTAAAATGGAACTTGACCGACGAAATTTTTTCAGAATGATGGGTGCAACCGGTATAACACTTGCCCTGGGTAAGGAGTTGCTTGCTGCACCTGACGTTATTGCAAATGCTGAGTTCAAAGGTGTTCTATACGATGCAACCCGATGCAAAGGATGTTTGGGGTGTGAAATCGATTGTGCAGATGCGAACGAACTGCCGATGCCAATTTCAAAAAAGGAAATCAAAGGATTAAGAAAACCTGATGAAACATGGAGAACAGTCGTTAATGCGCATGAAACATCAAAAGGCAAAGTATTTGTCAAAATGCAGTGTATGCATTGCAATGAACCAGCGTGTGCAGCGGCTTGCCTGACACAGGCGATGTATAAAACTCCGGAAGGACCTGTAATATGGCGGGAAGACAAATGTATGGGTTGTCGTTATTGTATGATTTCCTGTCCGTTTGATATGCCTAAATTTGAATACAATAGTCCAAATCCTAAAATCCAGAAATGTACTATGTGTTTTGAAACCAGGGTGCAAAACGGAGAATTACCAGCTTGTGTTGAAAATTGTCCGAATGAAGCGCTGACCTTCGGAACACGAAGGGAACTTATTCAGGAAGCCCGAAAAAGAATCGTCGAAAATCCTGATTCCTACTATGATCAGATATATGGCGAACGTGAGGCAGGCGGAACTTGCTGGATGTACCTTTCGCCGGTGCCTTTTGAGGAATTGGGAATGAATACCACTGTTCAGAATGAATCTTATCCGGCTTTGACAAAGGGATTTTTGTACACCGTACCTTCAGTATTTGTGCTGGCGCCGGCTTTATTATTAGGAATACAGCAAGCAACAAAAAAGGATCACGCTTATAATGAACATGACGATGAATAAGATAACAACAATTGCAGTAGAAAATGATGGAAAATCCATCTGGAAGTTTTTGGTAAGTGAACTTAAACCAAAGGCAAAGTTACTTACAACCTTCAATATCATTTCTTTTCCCATTGTTTTGGTTGGTATTCTTCTGATAATTCTTCGTTTTTGGAAAGGAATCGGAGAAATATCAAATGTGAACCAGGAAATTCCGTGGGGCTTATGGAAAGGATTTAATGTAGTGACCGGAGTTGCCTTCGCAGGGGGTGCGTATGTGGTAACTTTTATGGTCTATATTCTTAATATGCATAAGTACCATTCTATAGTCAGGGTAACAGTTTTAAACGGTTTTCTTGCCTATATGTTTTATGCAGGTGCACTCATTCTGGATCTAGGACGGCCATGGAATATTATCAATCCGATCATTGGAAATAGTTTTGGAGTCAGTTCCGTTTTGTTTTTGGTAGCCTGGCATTTCCTGCTATACATGGTGGCGCAGCTGATCGAATTTTCGCCAGCCATTGCCGAATGGCTTGGAGCCAAACGTGCGCACAAGCTTCTTTCAGGCATGACACTAGGTGCGGTTATTTTTGGAATTACTTTATCAATGCTGCATCAATCAGGATTGGGAGCGCTCTTTTTGATGGCAAAAGAAAAAATACATCCGCTTTGGTATTCTGAATTTATTCCGATTCTGTTTTTGGTATCAAGCATCTTTGCCGGATTATCAATGGTTATTTTTGAGGGTTCAATCAGTCAGAAAGTTTTTTTCAACCAAATCAGTGAGAAAGGTCATCAGGCGCAGCAGGGAATCATCCATGGATTATCAAAAATCTGCACTGGTACAATGTTTGCGTACTTTTTTCTGCAACTGCTGGTTTTCATACATGGCAAGCGTTGGGAATATCTTGATTCACCAATGGGTTACTGGTATCTGGTTGAAATGCTTGGTTTTGTGATGTTACCTATGCTTTTGTTTTTTTATAGCTACAGAAATCACAATATTTATTTGATCAGACTGGCTGCAATCATAACAATTATCGGAATAATACTGAACAGATTGAATATCTCAATCATTGGCTACCGTTGGGATATGGCACAACATTATGTTCCTTCCTGGATGGAAATTGTTGTCTCGTTGACAGTTGTATTTATTGAATTATGGGTTTTCAGATGGGTGATTCGTCGGTTGCCGGTTTTGAGTGATTCACCAGTATGGGCAAAAAATAAATAAAAATAAACCAGCTTTCGAATAATTTTTGAAAGCATAAAAACGATTGATATGGACGGTTTTAGTTATCACAACATTTTTGATACAAAAGGTATTGAATACCTTGCTATCATTACATTTTTTCTCGTTCTACTTCCTTTTTGGCTACTGCTGAACAAACAAATCACAGTCAAAATAAGGAAAGCGCTTACGGCCTTCTCTGCTGTAGTTTTGAATATTCCACAAGGTATCTTTTACAGTAAAAACCATACCTGGACGCATCTCGAAAAAAATGGAAATGCGAAAATTGGATTGAATGGTTTATTAGTACATATTGCCGGAGATGCCAATGTGCATCTTCTAAAAAATGAAGGTGAGCAGATAGCAAAAGGCGACGTGCTTGCTGAGATTGGACAGAATGGAAAATCCTTGAAAATTTTTGCTCCCATTTCAGGAACAATCGTTAAACATAATTCAGTCTTACAGGAGAATAGTTCTTTAATCCAAAATGATCCTTACGAAAAAGGATGGATTTATTCTGTAAAGCCATCCAACTGGGTAGAAGAAATTCCGCATTGCTTTATGGCCGCGGACGCTACAGACTGGTTAAGTTCTGAGATTGTGAGGTACAAAGATTTTTTAGCCATGAGTACAAACAATACTACCAATGGTAATTCTCAGGTAGTACTTCAGGATGGCGGCGAGATTGCTGAAAATTCTCTGTTAGCAATGCCTGTAGAAGTGTGGCATGATTTTCAGAAGGAATTTCTGAATCACAATAATTAACTGTTTAATGAATTGTCAATTCAATTCATTAAAAGATGAATGCTCGTTTCAGGAGGAAAAACCTATAACTTTTAAAACATCAGAAGCTGAGCACCTTGCCCGGCTTCTGTCATTTTAGCTTAATTCACATTCTAAAGGAATAATCATTGAATTTCAGATACCATATTTTTTAATAAACTCTTTAATACAAGCTCTGTTTTTTCTTATATTGCACTAAATTTTAAATGTTCTGCTATCAATATTGATAAATCAGTTCTAAAAAATGTCAAAATGACTTCCTTAAAAAAAACTGCACCTGACAAGGTAAATGGTAAATCCTTTTTCAGCAGATACATAAAATTAGAAAGGTCTATTTATGGACGTGTTGTACTCATAATCACAATATTATCTGTTTTTCTCTTTGTCTCATTTGGAATAATATTTCGCTCCGTTTATGAACAATACCTGAATACAATGATTGTTCAAAGCGGTAATAATGTTGGTTCACTGGTCGAAGGAGCGCTGTATCACTCCATGCTGGAAAACGATAAAAGCACGCTTCAGAATACGCTTGACATTATTCATTCAATGCCCGGTATTGAAGAAGTAAATATGTATAACACCAACGACAGCCTGGTATATTCATCCATGCCAAAAGATACCGTTGGTATTACAAATCCTAATTGTACTGAGTGTCATGATGATATGGCGACCATGTTTCCAAGAAAGGAAAAAACATACAAAATTATTTCAGCCGACACTGATTGTAAAATGAATGAAAGTGAGAATGGTGTACGTCATTTATTAATCAATTCGCCGATCTTGAATGCTAAATCATGCTATACCAGCAAATGTCACGCTCATAGTCCTAAAGAAGAAGTACTTGGTTCACTTATTATAAAAGTACCGTTGAATGAGCTTGATGATGCTGTGAAAAAATCAACCATGGAGTTTTATCTGCTGGCTACCATCACAACAATTTTATTGGTCTCTTTCTGGATATTTTTTACCAACAGTGAAATAAAGAAACCGCTTAACGAATTGGTAAAAGCAAGTATTTCCGTGGCAAAAGGTGACAGAAACACACGTCTTGAAATTAAACCAAATCAATTGGAGGATATGAGTGTTGT
The DNA here is from genome assembly GCA_903957365.1 of uncultured Bacteroidota bacterium. GTDB lineage: Bacteria > Bacteroidota > Bacteroidia > Bacteroidales > F082 > CAJBPB01. The sequence continues at coordinate 21,685 of CAJBPB010000099.1, read as the reverse complement.
TTCTATGGCATTCAACGATATGCTTGATAATTTGCAGACTGCGCAAACAGAACTGGAAAACTGGTCGCAACAACTCGAATATAAAGTGCAAAAAAAGACAGAGGAACTGGGTGCTGCACAGAACGAACTCATGCATATTGAACGTCTGGCTTCCCTCGGAAAACTTTCATCGTCAGTGGCGCATGAAATAAACAATCCACTTTCCGGAATTTTGATTTATACCAAACTGGTTCACAAACAGTTGAGCAGTCCTGAATTATCAGAGGATAAAAAAACCTTGATGCTCAAGCATTTAAAATTAATTGAAAGTGAAACGAAACGGTGTGGAGACATAGTAAAAGGATTGCTTGATTTTTCGAAAAAAGAACAGGAAGATTTTGAACCCAAACCACTGCATGAAATTCTGCAGGAAACCTGTGAACTGATGAATCATCCAATGAAAATTGCGAATATTAAATTTTCTAAAGATTTCACAGCCAAATCCGATTTGATTTATTGCAGCCCAAACCAGGTAAAACAAGCCTGCATGGGAATCATTGTTAATGCATCTGAGGCTGTACTTGAAAACGGTGAAATAATAGTAAAAACATCGAATCCTGATGAAAATTCAATCAAAATTGAAATCATTGACAACGGTATAGGTATCTCAAACGAAGATATGATTCACATCTTTGAACCGTTCTTCTCTACAAAACAAGAAACCCGTGGAATTGGACTTGGTTTGTCTATTGCCCATGGTATAATTCAAAGTCATAAAGGAAAAATTCAGGTTAAATCGGAATCAGGTCAAGGCACTACAATGTCAATTATTCTCCCACTAATAAGAAATTAGGAAATAAATATGGATAAGAAAATATCAATTCTGGTGGTTGATGATGAAGAATCAGTAAGAGATTCTTTAAATATCTGGTTTACAGAAGACGGTTATCGGGTTGCAGGAGCCGAAAATGCTTCAAAAGCCCTTGCAATACTCGAATCGGATCATTTTGACATTGTGCTGGCTGATATTAAAATGCCAGGCATGGATGGTCTGGAAATGCTAAGAAGAATCAAGGCATTAAATAAAGAATCGATTGTTATTGTAATGACTGCTTTTGCAACGGTTGATACTGCAGTAAAAGCACTGAAAGACGGTGCTTTTGATTATGTAACCAAACCCTTTGATCCGGATGACCTTTCGCACCTTGTCAGAAATGCATCCAAACAAATTTCGTTGAGCCATGAAAATGAAACCTTGAAACGAAGGGTTGACTCTTTAGAGAATGTCGAAGATCTGATCGGTAAAAGTGAATCCATTAAAAAGGTATTGAGAGAAGTTGAAAGTGTGGCACCGACCAATTCGTCAGTCATTATAACTGGTGAAAGTGGAACAGGTAAGGAACTTATTGCCAGGGCTATACACACAAATTCGCTTCGAAAATTCTATCCTTTGGTCAGTGTTCATTGCGGCGCCCTTACCGAAAGTCTGCTCGAAAGTGAGTTGTTTGGTCACGAAAAGGGCGCATTTACCGGCGCAATGTTTAACCGCAAAGGCAGGTTCGAAATGGCGGATGGTGGTACGATTTTTCTGGATGAAATTGCTACTATTTCCACCAAAATGCAAATAGAACTACTGAGGGTATTGGAATCGAAAACTTTTATGCGTGTGGGAGGAAATAAAGAAATCGCTTCTGATTTCAGGGTGATTTGTGCTACAAACAGAGATTTAAAAAGTCTGGTAGAAAAAGGGACTTTTCGCGAGGATTTGTATTACCGTTTAAATGTGATGAATATTCACGTACCTCCATTGCGCGAACGTCAGGATGATATTCCACTGCTTGTTGATTATTTTATCAGGAAGTATTGTACATCGATGAACAGGCCTCTATTAACCATTGACCCGCCCGCTTTGAAGCGCTTAATGGAATATCAATGGCCGGGAAACATCCGCGAACTCGAAAATATGGTTGAGAGAGCCATTGTTGTGGGTAACGGCAAGAAAATACTTCTTAAGGATCTTCCCTTTGGAAAAGATATTCTGGATAGCTCAGTTGAGAGTCTGGATGATTTTGAAAAAACATTCATTTTACAGATTCTGAATAAATACAGCTGGAACATTTCACGCACTGCCCAGGCATTGAAGGTAGATCGTGTAACACTCTACAATAAAATCAGAAAATACGGTCTCAAAGCAAAAGCATAATTAAATCTGACACGCTTATAAAGTAAGGAGCTAGCTTCGAAAAGAAATTGACAGAGGTATGTGTCAGTAAAGTTTTCTGAAAACAATACACACTCCAAGGTTCTTCTATCAAATGTATTAGTTAAATGAATCAGAAAATAATCGCATTAATTACTTTTGGTTTTTTTGGAAAAGAATTTCTTGATGCGATCAGTATATCCGTTAGTAACGAGTTTCAATGCAGCGTAATCATTAAAGAATCTCGCATCGATTTTGGTGATTTTTATGATTCAGGCCGGCGACAATATAATGCCAATAAATTTTTAATGGCTGTTGATACAATGATTGTTCCGGATTCAACCAAAGTGATCGGATTATGTAGTATTGATTTGTTTATTCCGATTATGACTTTTATCATCGGACAGGCACAACTGGGAGGAAAAACCGGTATTGCATCAATGTACAGACTTGGTAATGAGCAATATGGATTGAAACCAAATGATGCATTATTACTCGAAAGATTCATCAAAGAAATTATTCATGAAATTGGCCATACATTCGGTCTGATTCATTGTTTCGTTCCAAATTGCGTTATGCGTTCGGGAAGTTATGTGGATGATATTGACCAAAAAGATCGGCAACTCTGTTCGAACTGCCGCACAAAAATTGGTCTGGAATAACCATTGTTGATAGCAGAATCAATACATAAAGCATTAATAATGAATATACTATTTTCTTTTTTGCTATGGAATCTGAACAAATTTTAAATTGTTACTGTCCTTATTTTCAAATTACCAGTACCTTCAAAATTTAGGATCAAAAGTTTACAATGTAAACTATTAAAAAGGTTTATTCATTATCTTTGCCATCCTTTCAGACAAATATATAGTGTTTCAAAAATATTCAAAGCAACCATTCGGACGATTACTCTTTGGCATCGGTAAGACGATGTTGCATGCTTTGAATGAAAAATTAATTGAACTCGATATTAAAAGGAATTATTATGCTTTGATCCTGATTGAGGAAGGACAAGGAAAATTAACACAACAGGAGCTTGCAGTCCTTCTCGAAAGTGATAAAGTAAGTGTGGTGAGAATCGTTGATTATCTTGCCGAAAAAGGATATGTTTCACGGGTTAGAGAGCAATCTGATAAGCGGAAATACGGTTTGTTGCTTACAGAAAAGGCTATGAATGAATTACCTCAGATCAAGTGCGCGATGGAAGAAGTATTCCATTCTGCCTTTATGGGTGTTTCGGTGATCAAACTGGAAGAGCTTTACAAGACATTAAATGAAATAAAAATAAATTTGAATAACAGGAGTTTAAAACATGAATAAAATAAGATATTTTGTTTTCTTGTCTGTTTTGACCGGATTGTCCTCATGCGGGCAAAAAACAGATACTATTAAAGCACGTCCGCCAGTTGTTGTGGATGTCATCATTGCCGAAAAAGTTAGTCTGCCCACTACAATTGAGGTAAATGGATCGGCCTTATCCGATGAAATGGTTACCTTACATCCTGAAACCAGTGGCAGGTTGACTTACCTGAATATCCCTGATGGCGCCTTGGTTTCAGAGGGAGCTGTTCTGGCCCGTATCAATGATGCCGAATTGCAGGCGCAGATGGAGCAGCAAAAAGTTTCATTGGAACTTGCAACGAAAACGGAGCAACGGTTGAAAAAGCTGCTTGAGGTAAAAGGTGTGAACCAGTCAGATTATGATGCCGCGCTCAATCAGGTGAATAATATCAATGCGATGATGAATATTTTGAACGCGCAGATTGACAAAACCATTGTTAAAGCACCTTTCAGCGGAACTTTGGGACTAAGAATGGTCAGTCCGGGAGCGTATGTTACTCCTCAAACTGAATTGGGAACGCTGCAGCAGACTGAAAATATTAAAATTGATTTCACAGTTCCTGAAACTTATGCTGACCTTATTGCTGTAGGAAATTCAGTATTTATTGAAACAAACAATTCAACTGAAAAGCAAACCGCTATAATCACTGCCATTGAGCCTCAGATTAATCTTGAAACCCGAAACATGAAAGTGAGAGCAAGGCTTGAAAAGGGTAGAATTAATCCGGGCACTTTCGTGAAAGTCATATTGTTTAAGGATGAAAAGGGAATCATAGTCCCATCAAATTGTATCATTCCCGATGCCAACTCAAATCAGCTGATTGTTATAAAAAACAAGAAAGCTGGTTTTGTCAATGTTGAAACGGGTATCAGAAATGAAAATGCTGTTGAAATCGTCGGTGGCATAAAGCCGGGTGATACAGTTATTGTGAGCGGTATATTATTTGTTAGGCCGAACTCAATACTGAAAATAAGGAATATAGTATCAATGGAAACCTTGAACAATCAGGCATCAAAACCAATTACACAATGAACATTTCAGCACTATCACTGAAGCGACCAGTGCTGGCAACAGTTCTGAATATTTTCATCATTCTTTTTGGAATCATCGGATATTATTTTCTTGGAGTACGTGAATATCCTGCTATCGATCCACCGGTTATTTCTGTCAGAACATCTTATATCGGAGCAAATTCGGATATTATTGAAAGTCAGATTACTGAACCGCTTGAGAAAGCCATAAACGGTATTCCGGGCATACGAACGATCACTTCATCTAGCGCTGTGGGTAACAGTAATATTACAGTTGAGTTTAACCTTGATTCTGACCTTGAGACCGCTGCCAATGATGTGCGCGACAAAGTAAGTCAGGCAGTTCGTAATCTACCCCAGGATATTGATTCACCTCCTGTCGTTACAAAATCGGATGCCAACAGTGATTTTATCATTCTGATGGCTGTACAGAGTTCGACAAAAGGATTGCTTGAATTGAGCGATTATGCTGAAAATATGCTTCAGAATAAATTCCAGACCATTCCTGAAGTCAGTGCTGTGAATGTTGTCGGACAAAAACGTCCAGCCATGCGGATTTGGGTCGATCCAAACAAGATGAACGCGTACAATGTGGCTTTTAATGATATTACCAGTGTGCTGAAAAAAGAAAATGCGGAAATTCCCTCTGGTAAAATCTATGGTGATAAAACTGAGTTAATCATCCGGACATTGGGCAGGTTAAGTACTGAAAAAGATTTTCGTGACATGATTATCCGTGAAGATTCGAAAGGAATTGTCAGGTTAAGTGATGTTGCAAAAGTAGAACTTGGGCCTGAGCAATATGAACAAAGCTGGCGTATAAATGGTGTGAGTGCAGTAGGTGTTGCTATTATCCCGCAACCAGGCGCCAATTACATCAACATATCCAATGAGTTTAACAAACGGTTGGATGAAATTAAAAAATCGCAGCAAGGCAGTGATATCATTTTTACTACACTTATTGATAATACGAGTAATGTCCGCCGGTCGCTCACTGAGGTAAAAGAAACTTTATTGATTGCGATTTTACTTGTTATCCTTGTGATCTATTTGTTTTTCCGCAGCTGGATGATCGCAATCCGCCCTTTGATAGATATTCCAATCTCTTTGATTGCAACATTTTTCATTATGTATCTGGCCGGCTTCTCTATCAATATCCTTACACTGCTTGCCATTGTGCTTGCAACAGGATTGGTTGTTGATGATGGTATTGTTGTAACTGAAAATATTTTCAGGAAATTTGAAAGAGGCATGCCCATCAAGAGAGCCGCGTTGGAAGGAAGTAAGGAAATATATTTTGCCGTCATTTCAACTTCCATCACGCTGGCGATCGTATTTCTTCCGGTTGTGTTTCTCGAAGGTTTTGTAGGGAGTTTGTTTCGTGAATTTGGAATTGTGCTGGCAAGTGCGGTTTTGGTTTCCGCTTTCGTTTCGCTAACCATTACCCCGGTTTTAAACGTTGTGCTCACAAGAAAAAACTCAAAACATGGATGGTTCTATAACAAAACTGAACCCTTCTTTTATGGTCTTGAAAATGGCTATAAAAACCTGCTTGAGCGATTTATCAATATGAGATGGATTGCCTGGGCAATTGTTATTGCTTGCCTGGCGATCGTATTTGTAATCGGAAATTTATTGCAAAGTGAAATTGCACCATTGGAAGACAAAGGTCAGTTACGATTGCAGATTTCAGGTCCTGAAGGTGCAAGTTTCAATTATATGACTAAAGCAACAGGTGAACTTGAAACGTATATGTTAGATTCAGTTCCAGGCCTTGATTTTGCTTTTTTCGCGATACCTGGTTATAACAGTACTGGCGTTAATGGAGCAATGGGAAGGGTTGGTCTGGTTCCAAAATCAGAACGGCGACGAAGTCAGACTGAAATTGCCCAGGATTTAACAAAAAAGGTGATGAAGTTTAACGACATACGGATTTTCCCTGTCGAAGAGCAAACAATCTCGGTCGGATTGGCATCAAGAGGAGCCATGCCTGTGCAATTTGTAATTCAAAACCTGGATTTTGAGAAGTTGAAAAGTATGATTCCGCAGTTTCTGGAAGAAACTAAAAACGACAAAACTTTTCAGAATGTGGATGTAAATATGAAATTCAATAAGCCAGAGGCAGATATTTATATTGATAGGATCAAAGCACGCGAGATGGGACTGACTGTAACAGATATCGCTGACGTTATGCAGAGCGCCTTTAGTGGCCGTCGCCTCGATTATTTTATCATGAATGGCAAACAGTATCAGGTTATTACACAGGTTGAGATGAAAGACAGACAGGTTACTGACGATATTTTGAATTTATATGTACGAAACAACAAAGGTGTTAATATTTCACTGGCATCAGTTTTAAGGGTAGAACTCAGCGCCAATCCTCCGACACTTTTTCATTATAACCGTTATAAATCGGCTACGATCTCAGCTTCACTTGCCGAAGGTAAAACCATTGGCGATGGTGTCGAAGCAATGCAGGTGTTGGCTGACAGATTGCTTGATGATACATTTCAGACTTCACTGAGTGGCCCGTCGCGCGATTATTCTGAAAGTTCTTCCAATACCGCATTTGCATTTTTGCTGGCTCTGGTGCTGATTTATCTGGTGCTGGCGGCCCAATTTGAGAGTTTCAAAGATCCTTTTACAATCATGCTTACAGTGCCTCTTGCAATTGCAGGCGCATTTTTGAGTTTGTGGATATTCGGTCAGACAATCAATATTTTTTCACAGATCGGAATGATTATGCTAATTGGTCTGGTGACTAAAAATGGAATTCTGATAGTCGAATTTGCCAACAAAAAGCGCGAGGAAGGACTTCCGATACGTCAGGCTGTTATTGAGGCCGCTTCGCAACGTTTGCGCCCTATTCTTATGACAAGTCTGGCGACATCATTGGGCGCTTTGCCAATCGCTTTGAGTCTTGGCGCAGCAGCTACAAGCCGCATTCCTTTGGGCGTGGTGGTGGTTGGCGGTATCATGTTTTCATTGATTCTCACACTGATCGTGATTCCTTCTGTTTATACATATATTTCCGGAAAGCACGATGCAAGTAAGGAAGAAATTGAAAATGTCGTATCGTAAAATTAAATAGTAACAAATGAATAAATTTCTTTTCATAGTATTCCTTTTATTTCCTTTTGTGATGCGGGCACAGCAATTGCTCACCATAAGCGATGCAATTGATACAGCGCTTCTCAATAACTTCGAAATAAGGATCGCGAAAAATGTAACTGAGATCAGCAAACTAAACAATTCTTTTGGAGTTGCCGGAGGTTTACCGTCCATAAATATTACGGCAAACGATAACCATACATTATATAATTTAGATCAAAGGCTCAGTACCGGAGTAGATATCAGTAAAGAAGGAGTAACTACCAATTCATTCAATACCGGTTTGTCGGCAAGTATGGTTTTGTTTAATGGTTTCAAAATATTGGCGACCAAAGAGAAACTGGATTTGTTGCAGAATCAGAGTGAATTAGAATTGAATCTGCAGATTCAAAATACAATTGCGGCAGTAATGGTGACTTATTATGAAATAATGCGGCAACAAAGTTATTTGAACATCATTCATAGTTCAATCGAAGTTTCAAAACAGAAATCGGATGTTATAATGGAACTTTACAATGTTGGTATGGCAAATGAAGCGGATCTTTTACAGGCAGAAATGGATTTAACATTGTCGGAGCAGACTTTAATCAGTCAGCAGGTTGTTATTGATCAGGAGAAAATTAACCTGCAGACATTGATGGGAGTGAAGCATTTCTTTTCTGCTATTATTAAAGATACCATAGTGATTGATAAGACTATACGACAGGATTCAGTTTTGAATTTTCTGGAAAACAATCCGGAGTATCTTTCATCGGCACATCAGGTAAAAATAAATGAACAGATTGTCAAGGAACTCAGGGCGCAACGTTATCCTTCGCTCCGTGTTTTAACCGGATATAATTTCATATACAACAGCAGTACGGCGGGATTCAACCTGTTTACTCAAAATTATGGACCAATTCTGGGAGCAACAATGCAAATCCCGATTTTTAATGGTACTGTTTACAGCACACAACAACGCGTTGCAAATTACAATGTCAGAAATGCAGAACTACAAAAGGAAAGTCTGTTAATATCCTTGAAAGCGGATGTTGTAAAAACCTTTCAATCTTACGAAACAGTTCTGAAACAGATAGATGTGCAACGAATTAACTACGAACATGCCGGAAGACTTGTCGCGATCGTTATGGAACGTTTCAGGGTAAACCAAACTACTTTACTCGAAGTGAAAGATGCGCAGGCAAGTTTCGAACGTGCAGGTTACCAGTTAATTAATATGTTGTTTTCGGCCAAGGTTGCTGAAATTGAATTAAAACGACTGACTTATCGGTTAGGTATTTAGCCTTTGCATTTTGTCTTTAAAAGTTGAAATAAAATAAAGTTACATCACTTAAAACTTCACTTTTGTATCATCTGTTGTTTTGAAACATAGAAGAGTTTGTCAATAAAGTCCGATTTCTTCGTTATTCTCGATCTTCAAATCAGTCATGTACCTCAGTACACTCCTGATTTTCAGCTCATCGAAACCTCGAACTCGAACATTCTGAATCAAACTCTCACTTAATGGACAGACACTTATTATCTCCTTAAAATATTTTCCATGGAATCAATACGCAATATTTACAAAATCGGACTCGGGCCTTCAAGCAGTCATACCATGGGTCCCAGATTTGCTGCAGAAAAATTCAGATTGAAAAATGAGCCGGCTACCCAGATTAGGATCACACTTTATGGAAGTCTGGCAGCAACTGGTAAAGGACATCTCACCGACAAAGTCTTGCGCGAGTCTTTTCCGGAAGACAAGGTAAAAATCATTTGGGAAAAAGATACTGTGCTACCGCAGCATCCTAACGGAATGAAATTTGAAGCACTCAATGATCAAGGAGAACTGCTTGATACCTGGACAGTATTCAGTGTTGGAGGCGGGGATATTGAGGATGAAGAGATTAAATCAAAAAAAATATCGGTATATCCGCATTCAAAAATGACAGATATTCTGAAATGGTGTCAGCAGAATGGCCGCACGCTGTGGGAATATGTCGAAATCCATGAAGGTGAAGATATATGGCTGTTTCTGGCAGAAGTCTGGAAAGCAATGAAGGAATCAATTCTGCGCGGACTTGAGCATGAAGGTGTTTTGCCCGGTATTTTGCATTTGCCGCGCAAAGCCTCTTCTTATTATATCAAAGCAAAAAGTTCTGCAGGAACATTGCAAAAGCGCGCCTTGGTTTTTGCATACGCATTGGCCGTTTCCGAAGAAAATGCCGGTGGAGGAACCATTGTAACGGCACCCACCTGCGGATCTTGTGGCGTGGTGCCAGCGGTATTATATCATGTGCAGAATACTTATGATTTCTCAGATACCAAAGTATTACGGGCTCTTGCAACTGCCGCGCTGATTGGAAATCTGGTAAAAAAGAACGCTTCTATAAGTGGTGCACAGGTTGGTTGTCAGGGAGAAGTAGGTACAGCCTGCTCAATGGCTGCAGGAGCAGCGGCTCAGTTATTTGGCGCAACACCGTCACAGGTAGAGTATGCCGCCGAAATGGGTCTTGAGCACCATCTCGGACTCACTTGTGATCCGGTGGCCGGACTTGTCCAGATTCCGTGTATTGAACGCAATGCGATTGGCGCCGGACGTGCCATGGATGCGAGCGCCTATGCTTTGCTTTCGGATGGTCAGCATCGTGTGAGCTTTGATAAAACCTGTCTTGCCATGAACCAGACCGGACATGATCTTCCCGATATTTACAAAGAAACATCAGAAGGTGGATTGGCTTTGTTTGCTAAATAATTTAAAAAATAATGTTCCATATATTTTACTAATGTGTAAATTCGTCCTGATGATATAACAGGGTTTTGTGTTATTTGAGATTGTACATTAAAATCAGACGGAAATAAAATTCGGGTTTAATAAAATATTTTTAAAAATGTTACAAATGAAAAAGAACCTTTTTGCAGTCGTTATCATTGGTGTACTATCATTATTCATAAATGGCTGTAAAACTGAGGAAGAACCTGATCCTGTTGTGAATACAATCAGCGATGAAAATTTTTACAGCCAACTTGGAAGCGCACTGGTAAGCTGTTACAATGATATTTATAATCAGAATCTTGCCGGAAAACCAACCGGCGTTCAAAATATTACTACTGAAGGACCAATGGGCGGGGTGGTTATTATCACAGGAAGTGATGCTTATGACAATACCCATGGTATCACAACTACTGATCTTGTATTCACTATGACCAATGTAGAATATTCAAAAACCGTTACCAGCAGCACCGGGAAGACAGTCCTTACACAGATAAAACTGAATGGCAATACGACGCATAGCGGGAGTTTTTCGGATAGTTATACAAGTGTAAACCATCAATCATCTGATTTGCATATTGTTGCTACGGTCACTTATGATGGTGCCTCCCGAAGTATTGATCAAACAGGAACGGTGAGTATCAACCGTTCATCTTCAACCTCAGTCAATATTTTTGGTTACGTGACTGGATGGTAAATCATTCAGTTATTATACTGAACAAAGCCTATGCGTTTTTTAATCAATCAGAAAAAAGCTGAAATTGTCCGACTTCCGATATTTCCGGGAGAATTGCTGTTACTGGAAAACTTTATTTCTGAACAATTTGCTTTGACTATTATGCAAAGGCTTAAAGATCAGATTCAATGGAAACAAGACACTATTACAATGTTTGGGAAGGTGCATCCTGTTCCTCGTTTGACGGCATGGTACGGAGATGCTGGCAAAACTTATACCTATTCGGGAATCAGATCGGAACCCAAACCCTGGATTGAAGAATTACTTACGCTGAAAAATCAAATTGAATCGTTGTTACCAGAATTAAAATTCAATAGCGTATTATTGAATCACTACAGAAACGGACTTGACAAAATGGGTTGGCACAGTGATGATGAAAAGGAAATGGGAATTAATCCAACGGTAGCATCGGTCAGTCTGGGCGCTACCCGGCGCTTCGACCTTCGCAATAAATCAGATAAGAACAAGGTTTTTAAACTTGATCTTACAAATGGTAGTTTGTTAATCATGCGTGGAGAATTACAACATTACTGGGTGCATCAGGTTCCTCAGCAAAAACGTATAACTGAAGAAAGGATTAATCTTACGTTTAGAAAAATTAATTAATTCTTTCTTAAAGATTATCATTTGTTTCAGTTATTCTAATGTCTATTCAATTGAATAGCAATGATTATTGGATTTATTTCTTTAAGACAAGGTCAGTAACAAGTCAAAGAAATCTTTAGTTTTTTTTACTTTATAAACAGAATAAACGTAGTTTTACTACTTACAAATGCGTTCGTACAATTCCGGCCGAACCATTTAAGTAAAGTTTTATTTAAAATCTGATAACATTCAATATTATACCTCCTTTCAATGAAAAAAAATCAAATTTCAGCTGTTTTTTACAGATTTATTATTGGCTTCACGTTGATTCTGCCAGTATTTACGAATGCACAACACCATAATCCTACAAAGTCTGAAAGGGCATTGATGCACCGGGAAGTAATGGATGACAAATTTATGCCCGGTTCAGTAAATAATTCTGACAGATCACCTGCATACCGGTTCGAGAGCAGTGTGTTTTTTACAACACAGGTAAATGTAAGTGCGCAAGGACAGAATATTTTAAATGATGCAGCGAATGAACCTTCTCTTGCAGTTGATCCTACAAATCCAAACCGCATGGTGATTGGCTGGCGGCAATTTGATAATGTTAACAGTAATTTTCGGCAGGCTGGTTATGGCTATTCAACCGATGGTGGCGAAACATGGACCTTTCCGGGCGTAATCAATCCGGGTGTTTTTCGTTCTGATCCTGTTCTCGATGTAGATGTAAACGGAAACTTTTACTACAATAGTTTAACTTCAGACGAAAATAACAATATGACCTGCAAGGTGTATAAAATTGAGGATGGCGGTGTTGAATGGGATGGTGGTACTGAGGCCAGAGGTGGTGACAAGCAATGGATGCGTATCGATAAAACAGACGGGATAGGATCAGGAAATAATTATTCATTCTGGACATCTTACTGGAGTAGCTGTTATCCGGGCGCTTTTACAAGATCGACTGATTTTGGCGATAGTTACGAACCCTGTATTGAAGTTGCCGGCGATCTGAGCTGGGGAACACTGGCGGTCGGACCCGAAGGTGAATTGTACATTGTGGGCGCAGGATATTCTGATCCTATCATGGTAACCAAATCAACAAATGCGCAAAATCCTGATGGTGATATTTTATGGGATTTCACATCCATTGTGGATCTGGATGGCTATCTTACCGCGCAGGTTGGAGTTAATCCTGTTGGTTTACTCGGTCAGGCATGGATTGATGTTGATGTTTCAGATGGTCCGGGACGTGGAAATGTGTACGTTTTTGCCTCGGTAGTGCGATTATCAGGCAGTGATCCGGGTGATGTAATGTTTGCAAAAAGTACTGATGGCGGTCTGACCTGGAGTGATCCTATGCGTATAAACAGCGATTTTGGAAATAATTATCAGTGGTTAGGCACAATGTCTGTTGCACCGGATGGTCGCATAGATGCTGTATGGCTTGATACACGTGATGCGGTTAATAATCCGTATTTATCATCATTGTATTATTCCTATTCAATGGATCAGGGTGAAACCTGGTCTGAAAATGAAAAACTATCCGACTCTTTTGATCCGCATGTTGGATGGCCGCAGCAGGAAAAAATGGGTGATTATTTTGATATGGTATCTGATAACGAAAGTGCACATCTTGCCTGGGCGAACACCTTAAATGGAGAACAGGACGTATATTACGGAAGAATCAGTCCGCAAACAGTCGGTATTGGTACAATGCAATCAAAACAATGTAAACTTTCAATGGTATGTATGCCAAACCCGTCAGCTGGAGAGGTAACTTTACAGTATATGCTTCCTGAGGTTGGCATTATGAAACTGGATATTTTTGACCGGTATGGCAGGGAAATGAAAAATATACTCAATGAAATACAACAATCCGGATTTCATGAAATGACTGTCGATGCAAGCGATCTTGCAGATGGTGTTTATTTTTGCAGGCTACAGGCAGGTAATTTTACTGTAACATCAAGATTGGTAATTATCAAATAATTAATTGTTTTACAATAATTTTGGATATCCTTCTTTGTACGTTAACGGTAGTGTATTTCTGAATTCTATTTTTTCATGGTTAATATTGTGTATTAAATATCTGCATAAAATAATTTTATGATTTTAACAAAACAAACGATATGAAATCAATTCTAAACCATTATCTGGTCATTTCAGTGCTTGCCATTGCACTTATTCCCTATTCAGGATGCCGGAAAGACAGCAATCCTGTTGTTATTATTGAGCCATTAACGATTGGAGTTATTTTACCTCTGGATCAGGAAAAAGGAGTTTTACGTGAAAATGCAATGCGTACGGCAGTCAATATCATTAATGCATCCGGCGGAGTGGGCGAGGGGCGTATGATTGAACTGGTAGTCAGAAGTTCTGAAGGTGTCAACAGAGAAGAGACTGCGGTTGCAGCTGCAAGGGAAATAATAAAATCAAAAAGTAATCTGGTTGGATTTATTTCAAGTTTCTCCTCTTGTTCCAAAGGTCTGGTAGAACAAGTGGCAATTCCCGATGGTTATCCGGTTATATCTGGTGCTGCAACGGCCGGATTCTTATCTGGTATTTCTCCGTATTTTCAGCGGCTTTGTCCACCTGATGCCTATGAAGCAATCGTTCTGACGAACAAGGCAAAAGAATATGGTTTCGATAATATTGCCATTGCTGTTGAAGAAGGGGATGTGTATTCTTCAGATCTGGCAAATGCATTTCAAAATGAATTTGGTAATGGTGCATCCGTTAAAGTCTTGTTTTCAAGTGCAGATCCAGATTACTCTGTGAAACTTGATCAGTTATTGAGTGGAAATCCTGATGCGGTTTTTTTATCGATGTTGAATCCTGTAGTCTATGAAGAATTCCTCGCTAAGATGAACGAATTGAATGAAAATGATAGGTTTTCGAACATCAGTTTCATTCTGAGTGATGCATTTTATACCACATCAGTTTTTAATTCACCAATTGCGATGATGGTCGGGGAGCTAAATGGTCATCCGAAGAATTTTGGTGCGATAACGGCTGCGGATACCAATACCAGTCCTTACAAATATTTCGAAGCCGAACTTAATAAACAATTCGATCAGGAAGTGGCATCTTATAATGCACAGTTTTTCGATATCATTTATATCTATGCTCTGGCCATTGAAAAAACTCTCATTGATACAGGCACGGATGATATGAAAGCATTTCGTGAGAAATTGCAATATTGGATCAGACAGGTATCAAATGGTGCGGATTTTGATCCGGCGGTGATGCCATCACTGGGTTGGAAATCACTCAAAGAAGCCTGTAAAAATGGTGGAGTCGATTATGTGGGAGCAAGTGGAAATTGTGATTTGGATGGATTTGGAAACGCCATTACACCGTATGCGGTTTTTAATATTGCCGGCGATCAGGGATCTTATTATTTTGAGACCATTTCGATGGTTTTTCCGGAATAAGCTAATATGTATATTCTGCCAATAGATTCTCCATTTGAATAGTGAACCCTCATTTCACATGGATAATTCTTTTCCATGAAGTTTCTTACTTTGTGAGATGAATATTTCGGTGATCAATGTGAATAATCTGCAATAAATAAATCGAAAATAATTGTATTGTTGGCAATTGCCGTTTACCTTTCATTTTCGTTTAAAGAAAAAAACGAAATTTAAACATTAAAAGAAAACTACAAAGAAGTCAGACTATTGCTGACTCAGCTGCACAGGTAAGTGCGCTCACCGTATCGCTTCGCGTCTTCTTAACTCGCTTCTCGATTAAACCTTTTTAAGTAAATATTTCTTTACGACATTGGTTTACTATTGTTAAATTGCGCTTCTTTTAGCACTTGTAATCGTATGAAATACCGTCTTATTTTGATGCTTTGGGTAGTATTTGCCATTGAAATCAATGCCCAGAATGATGAATCTGTTTTCATCAAAGAGATTTTTGATAATGCGTTAACAAACCAATACGCATACAACAACCTTGAACATCTTTGCAAATTTGCTCCCGGCAGGTTGGTGGGATCTGAAAATTCACTGCTTGCAGTTGAATATATGAAACAATATTTTGAAAATCTGGATGTTGACAGTGTTTATCTGCAGGAGTTTACAACCCCCGTCTGGAAATGTGATTCATCTTCCGTGTTTATTTTATCATCTGCTGACAAGCCAATTATGCTGCATTGCGATGCTTTGGGACCCTCTCCGTCGAGTCAATCTGAAGGTATTACCGCCGAAGTAATCGAGGTGAAAAGTCTTGCTGAACTTGAAAAGTTAGGCAGGGAAGTAGTTTCAGGTAAAATTGTTTTTTTTAACAGGAAATGGGATCATACTTTTGTTCGCACTTTCGAAGGGTATGGTAATGCGGTGGATCAGCGGTCACGTGGTCCTGAAAAAGCAGCGGAATATGGTGCAGTAGCGGTGATTATCAGATCGGTAACCAACAGTATGGACCATTTTCCACACACAGGGAATACACATTTTACAGATAAAAAAATCCCGGCAGTGGCTATCGGAACACTGGATGCTGATTTGCTCAGTGAACATTTAATCAAAGATTCAAAAGCAAAAGTTAGGGTGTTTGTGGATGCTGAAGAAATTCCTGAGGCCAAAACATACAATCTGATCGCGGAATTCAAAGGGAAGGAAAAACCGGAAGAAATCATTGTCATCGGCAGTCACATTGATACGTGGTTCAATACGCAGGGAGCACATGATGATGGCGCGGGCGTAGTGATGACCAGCGATGTTTTGCGAATATTCAAGGAGCTGGAAATTGAGAACAAACGAACCATAAGGGTTGTGATTTATATGGATGAAGAGTTATACCAGTCTGGCGGAAAAGCCTACGCCAAATATGTGAAAGGTGCCGGTGAAAAGCATTATCTGGCACTCGAATCAGATGGTGGAGCTTTTACTCCAAGTATGTTTACAGTGGATGGATCCGTGGAGAATGTAAGAGGAATAGCCAGATTTTTGGAATATCTGGAACCTTACGGAATTGATAAAATTAAAGCCGGATGGGGTGGCGTTGACATTGGACCACTGAAAGAAATGAAAGTTCCGTTAATGTCTTACGGAACTGATTCACAACGGTATTTCGATCTGCATCATTCAGCAAATGATACTTTCGATAAAATAAACCTGCGTGAACTTCAGCTTGGTTCTGGATGTATTACTTCCATTATTTATCTTATTGACAAATATGGTATAGAATAAAGAGTAAACAAAGGTTTTCAGACAGAAAATTCAGTTAAATAAATTCAGATAATATATAATTTAAAAAATTGAATTCAAAATAGTTACAAGGTTTATATTCATCAGAAATAGAACAAAGAAATGAAATAGAATCCCGTGAGGATAAAAATTATGGCTACAATTCGCCGAAACCAAACCTCAAAAATTTTCATGTTTGTGTAAAAACGACTCATGCTACCAATGCTAAAAGCAAGCAGATAGGACAAAATAACCACAGGCAGACCTGTTGAAACGGCAAAAACAGGTAAAAGTAATGGCCCGGATGTGTTGGCCATGACCATCGGCATCAACATACCAAAATAGAGTACGCCGCTATAAGGACAGAAAGCGAGTGCGAATATCATTCCCAGAAGCAATGCTCCCCATGCATTTCCAACTTTCACTTTATCGGCCAATCGTTGAATAATATTTCCTTTCGAACCATTCAATTTAATAACATCCAGCATCAGAATGCCGATTACGACCAGTAAAGGCCCCAGCCAGCGCTCTCCATTTCCCTGAATGGCGCGGCTTACATGAAATTTGCTTGCACCAAAATAAATGATTAAACCAATGAGTGTATAACTGATTGCCCTGCCCAAAGTGTAGTACAAACCATTTGAAAATACCTTACGTCTGTTTTCGACATCCTTGCTTATGTAAGCCAGCGCTGTGATGTTGGTTGCCAGCGGACACGGACTGATTGCTGTCATTAAACCCAGCAGAAAAGCCGTGAGCATCGGAATATTACTGTTATCGATGAGGTTCTGGAGAAATTGCATTTTGTTTTGGGAATTGGTTCTATCTCAGGTTTTTCTCAATTTCTTCTTTTAGTCCGGCAATAAATTTCTCAGCCTCATTGCGCGAATAACTAAATGCAAAATTGGTGAAATTGGTTGTCGTTTCCTTGCCATCATTGATTTGTGTAAGAAACAAGGATGAACCGTCAGCCTCATATTTCTCAACCAAAGGCTCGTTCTTGCTGTCTTCGGCATTAAATACCTGAAATACAATGGTTCCGTCTTCCATTTGTTTTGCAAAATAAGTATCAAGCGTTTTTTTTGTATTCTCTTCTATTGAAATACAAGTCGGGCAACGACGATCAAGATGGAAATAAATAATTTTGAGTTTTACAGGATTTTCAGCAAAAGCTGCTACGAAAAGCAGCATCATTACGATTGTTAAAATGGTCTTTTTCATAATTCTGAATTTTAAAATATTATCTGGTTAACATCTCTTTGATTTCACTCACTGAAGGCACCCGGCCATAAAACAGCACCTTTTCGTCAACTACCATAGCCGGAGTGCGCATAATGCCATACGACATAATTTTGGTTATGTCTTCTTCCTTTACAACTGTCGCATTCAGATGTAATTCTTCAACTGCCATTCTTGCGGCTTTTTCAAGGTTTTTGCAGTTGGCACAACCTGTTCCGAGGATTTTAATTTCCATTTGTTTAGAGTTTATTTTATTAATCAATTAATTTATTCAAAATCAATATATTATATTTTGTTCATTCTTCTAAATCTTTAAAATATGAAGTTAAACAAATATCCTACGATGAGAATACCTGTTCCAACAACACCTATAAAAGTAAAGATCAAAGGTAATTTCAGTACCTTACGCAGTATAATCATTTCGGGTAAGGATAGCCCGATGACTGCCATCATAAAAGCAAGGGCAGTACCCAATGCTGCGCCTTTTTCGATGAGTGCTGAAACAATCGGTATGATTCCGGCAGCATTCGAATACAAGGGAATACCAATGAGTACCGACAACGGAACTGAATACCAAACAGATTCACCCATGAATGACGCCATAAAGTCTTGAGGGACAAAACCATGCACTCCGGCACCAACTGCAATACCGATCATTACATAAATCCAGACTTTGCCAACAATTTCTTTTACCGCTTCAAAACCACGTTTTATCCGGTCGTTAAATGTTAGTTTCTCCTCTTCCGGTGCTTGCCCTGCTTTTAATGTATAAACCCAATCTTCAACCCATTTCTCTAAATGTAACTTTCCAATTACCCAGCCAGCAGTAATCGCGATAAATAATCCGGTACCGACGTAAATGAGTGCGGTTTTCCATCCGAATAATCCAAAAAGTAACACTATAGCGACCTCGTTGATCATGGGAGCAGCAATCAGAAAGGAAAATGTCACACCAAGGGGTATGCCAGATTCAACAAAACCTAAAAAAAGCGGAATAGCAGAACAGGAGCAGAATGGGGTTACTATTCCTAATACGGAAGCCATAACATTACCAGTAAAAAGTGATTTCCCTTCAAGTGCTTTACGCGTGCGCTCAGGAGAAAACCAGGTGCGGATAATACCGACAACAAAAATAATAATCGTAAGCAACAAAAGTACTTTGGGAACTTCAAATATAAAAAACCAGACCGATTCGGTGAGGTGTGTTCCTTTTGTCATATTGAAAACATCATACACAAGCGTATCAGTTAACCATCCCAGATTGAAATAGATGATAAACCAGAGAGGTAGAAGTAAGATCCGGATATAGTTTAAAAGCTTGGTTTTCATGCCTTATTATTTATTATTTCACATCACATTGATCAACAATGATCGATTTATCAGCTAAAAAATTATCAATCAGGTTTTTCGCTAAATTCCAGTTTTCTTTATTCACGCAATATTTAATCCGGGGCGGATTGATTTCTCCCTGAATGAGTCCGGCCGATTTCAATTCTTTTAAATGTTGTGAAAGTGTTGAAAGTGCTATCGGAAATTCGTCAGCGATATTACCGCTGTAACAGCAGCCTTGCGTAGATAGTATTTCGAGTATTTTGATTCGTGCCGGGTGGCCCAGTGCTTTCGCGAACCGGGCCAGTTTTACCTGATCTTCAGTATAGGCTAGCTTCATTTCTATTTTATATTTCGCAAAAATACGAAATATTTATAAAATCAAATGTTTTAATAAAAAAAACCAGTATTAAATCCAGAAGAAACTGATTTAATGAATCCCTGCTTTCCTGATACTGTATAATGAGATATAACAATATCTGTATTTTCTTACTTTATAGTATTCCGCTTTATTATTTTAAAAAACTTGCATAAAATACAGTAAATAAGAAATTTATATTTTTTGCAGCAATACTTCTGATAGGGGCTTTTTTGTCATTACCGACTCGATCCAGGCAGTGAAATCGAAAATCTGAAGTATTTTTTGTTCAAATACATCTGCTTTTATACCATCTAGTTCTGATTTGGTTTTATCCCAGACCTGCATTCTTTTAAACGCGGGTGAAGGCAATGGTTTACTGAGAAACTTGAAAAGAAACCGTTCAATCCTGTAGTTTCTTTCAAATCCGCCAATATCACGCATCAATGTTCTGATTTCATATTTGATGAGATCTAAATCATTCTGCTTGTACAAAATCATCAGATTTACCAGTCGGATGGTGCGGAAAAGTGGCAATGTAAAATAATTTTTCCCTTGCATAATAATTTGATTCAGAAACTTATGCGCCTTGTGATATTCAGCATTTCCAAAATAGACCAGGGATGTATAAAGACAGATTTCTGCCTGTCGTGACCGTGGTAATGAATTAAACTTATCGTAAAGTATTTCTTTATAACTTAAGATAAGTATATTACATGATTGAAAATCACCACTATCCAGCAATGGAAACAACTCATATAAGAAAGTCGTACAAACTACATTTAATTTAAATGTAGCTGATTCACATTCAATACTTTTCAACTGGTTCACAAAATATCCCATACCTTCATAGTTTCTGATGCTTCTCAAACTTTCAAGAATACCTTCGATCGTGTGCAGATAATAAACAGGTGGTTTATTCCAGAGTTGCTTGTTCTCTTCAAACAAATTATTGAGTTCATAATAGGAATTCAGGGCTGATTGATAGTCGCCCACACTGATCAGATAGTTTGACTGGAACAACTGATGCAGTTTATTTATTTCAAAATTATCAACATTGATTGATGAAACCAGACTTATTTCACTAAAAACCAGATCGTTCAGATCATCTTTTTGCTTCTGTGTGCGTATCTGACCTTTGTTGAGAATGCGGTGTTTCAGAATTTCGTACAATGATGATTGTTCATTGATCTTACGGATGTATTTAAGCGCATCGTTAAGTTTAAAGTGCTTTTTAAGTAAGGTTTTCTCATCCATTTCCGGAAAGCCAGCTGCCAATAAGTAATCGAGTTCGAGGCGTAATGCGAGAAGCAGAGCATTGTGGTTTTCAAATTTCTCAGCCTGTTTGATTACTTCTTCAAGAATACCCAGGCTTTCATTGATCAGCGATTTTTCATACAAAATACGCGCATGGATAATTTTTTTATAAAGATAGGTGAAACTATCCTGCTCTTTTCTCAGATCAAGCATGGTTTCCAGTAATAATTCGAAAAGATATTTTCCTGTTGTCTCCAAGGTGGATTTGGGACAATCACTTGCAAATAATTGTTGTATTTCGTCCTTCGACAAGGATGGATGCTTGTCGATTATATCGTACAATATCAGATAATCAGGTAATTGCTTGTTTCTTGCTGATCTTATTCTGAACGCTTTCTTCTCAGCATAGGTGAGCGAATGTACAAGTGTTATTAAGGATTGAATCTTTGACATACTACTTTTTTAAGTGATACTCAAATGGAATTCGTGCTGTGTGCAATATAATTAATGAACAAGATGCAGCTTACAACACGAAGTAAATGTAGTATTTATTTTAAATTATTATTTATTT
>CAJBPB010000098.1 GCA_903957365.1 uncultured Bacteroidota bacterium | reverse complement strand
ATGAACCTAAATTGGCAATTGTGGTCAGACTTGTTTCAATTGATCAGGTCATCCCTTCGATTCGTAAAGTCTCCATAATCCAATAGGATGTTAAGGGTTATGAAAAACAAGCTTTGGTTGGGGCATTGCATACGATCCAACACGACAAACCACTGATCATTATAGAAGATCATAATGACATTATTAATACCGAATGGTTTAAAAGAAACATATTATCGCTTGGATATAAATTAATTGGGACTTTGCATAAAAACCATATTATTAGCTTTATTCTAGAATAAATTGCTATCAAAATAAACAGCAGAAAGTTATCTGAAAATACATCTTGAAAAATTATTACGCAAGACATTTCAATACAAAAAATATGGACGATTTTATTAACAACAATGTCAATCAAAAGAAATGCCTCGATTTGGGTTGTGGTAAAAATAAGAAACCCGGATTTATTGGTGTTGACAAGTTTTCATTTCCTGGAGTAGATTTTGTTGTTGATTTCGAAAAAGAAAATCTTCCTTTTAAAGATGACTCAGTGGAAAGTGTCTATTCATCACATTGCTTGGAGCATCTGTCAGATCCGCATAAATTATTGGGTGAATTAATACGGGTTTGCACAAATAATGCTTCTTTCGAACTTTGGTTACCACATCTTAGGAGCAATGATGCATTTGTTTTTGATCACCGTATGTTTTATAATGAATTGATTATTAGCAGAATTTCTGGAACAAAAACTGATTTCTGGTTTCCTGATAATTTAGGAGCTTTACGTTTGAATAGTGTTGTTTATATAATTGATCAGGAAATTGAATCTACGCTAGAGTCTATTAATGTGCCTCTACATTTTGCCATTAAACATTGGTTTAATATTATCAAAGAATGGGGTTTGTTTTTCACAATTGTCAAAGAACCAGATTTTACAGGACATTCCAATTATAAGACAAGTATGAAAGAGCCAAAAATTTATTTCACTAATTACCGAGACAATCCCTATAGTATACTTGAAACTCCACCAGGCTGGTGGGAGATCAGATAATTATAAATAGTTTCAAAAAACCATTTTTAAAAATGAATCGTCCAATATTATCAATCATTGTCATTTTTTACAATATGAAGCGGGAAGCCCCGCGAACACTTTATACATTATCAACTAACTATCAACAAGAAGTTGATTGTAATCAATATGAAATAATAGCTATTGACAATGGCTCTGATGAAGCTATGAGTGAGGTGATGGTAAGATCATTTGGGCCAAATTTTCATTTATTTAGTAGGGAAGGTTCACCATCACCTAATTCAGCCATCAACGCTGGAGTTGAAATGGCAAGGGGTAGCTTGATTATGATTTGTATTGACGGTGCCCGAATGCTCACTCCTAAAGTGGTCTATTATACCCTGATGGCATTTAAAGCATTTGAAAATCCGATTGTTGCTACAATTGCATACCACCTTGGACCTAAGTTACAAAACATTTCGATGACAGAAGGTTATAATCAGGATACTGAAGATAAACTGCTTGAATCTATTGATTGGAAAGCGAACGGATATAGCCTGCTCAACATATCCAGCCTTGCAGGATCATGTATTAGTGGTTGGTTTCTTCCTTTGGGTGAAAGCAATTGCCTTACCATTACTAAAAGTCAATTTATAAATCTGGGAGGATTTGATGAGAAATTCATATCTCCAGGAGGAGGTATGGTCAATCTCGACTTTTATAAGAGAGGATGTGAAGCTAATACCCCACTTGTTGTTCTTCTTGGAGAGGGCACATTCCATCAGTTTCATGGTGGTGTTGCAACGAATATCCCACTAAATCAGCATCCTGGCCCAATTTTTCACGAAGAATACCGTCAACTACGTGGGCAAGATTTCTCCTTTCCAAGCCAGGAACCCATTTTATTTGGAAAACTCTCCAAAGAATCAATGCCATTTCTGAATTATTCAGTTGAAAAACTGAATGCAAGGGAAACAAATTAATCAGCACCGGATGATCCCCAAAAAAGCAATTATTGTTCTGGGAATGCATCGTTCAGGCACCTCGGTCCTGACACGTATTTTCAATTTTTTGGGAGCCTCTGTTTCAACCAACTTAATGCCGGCAACAGAAGAAAATCCTTCTGGATATTGGGAGTCAATACAAATCGCAAAATTTAACAATAAACTGTTACAATCTGCTGGCACCAGCTGGAAAAGTGATGCCCCTGTTACAGAAGAATGGTTTAATCATCCGGATAGAATTCATGACCGCACAAATGCCAAAATGATTATTCAATCTGAATTTGCCAGTGAAGAAATATTTGTTTTGAAATGCCCCCGACTTTGTCTTTTGTTACCATTCTGGAAAACAGTATTCAAAGAGATGGGAATTGAAGTTTTTGTGACGATCGTGCTTCGTGATCCATTGCAGGTTGCTAAATCTTTATCTGCCAGAGATAAATTCCCCGGGATGAAGTCAGCATCCATTTCTAATTTCAACACCTCAGCATTGGTGTGGTTAAGATATGTTCTGGATGCCGAAAGATATTCGCGCGACTTGCCAAGAATTATTGTTGATTATT
Organism: uncultured Bacteroidota bacterium; assembly: GCA_903957365.1. Classification (GTDB taxonomy): domain Bacteria; phylum Bacteroidota; class Bacteroidia; order Bacteroidales; family F082; genus CAJBPB01. The sequence goes on along the minus strand of CAJBPB010000098.1, from coordinate 12,424 downwards.
CTACACTGATCACTGACTGGCAATCAGCGCTTAAACCTGTGTTGACTTGTTTTATTCCATCGTTTCCAACTAATTACCCAATCCCAATAGCACAAATCAACGCTTTGCTGGATCCATCCATGCGTAGAAAAAAGCCGGAAAATGAAATTGTTTCGCTTGATTCACAACCTGATCCGTTATTAAAAGCATTAAGTATCCTTAAGAATGCTCTTATTTTAAACAAATCATCGGATCAGCCATATTATGATCATATATTCAATGAATTTGAAAGATTACGCATTGCCTATGAAAAACTAAGAATCAAACGCTTTGAGTCAGAGGATACGGATATTTGGGCAAAAGAAATACTTAAATGCTTAACAATTCTTAAACAGCCAAGCATATGGTTATCAGATGCTCCTCCAACAATTCTATTTATTAGCAATGTTCCATCAGCCAATATAGGTCAAACATTCAGGGTAAGGCATAATGCGGAAGCGCTGGAAAAACTTGGCTGGAAATCTTATTATTTCCAGCCACAAAGCAATGAAACAAGCCATATTCTTGAAATTTGTGATATGGTCGTTGTTTTCCGTACTGAATGGGATTTAACTTTAGATTCAATCTCAAAAACCTGCCATAACAGGAATATCCCCTTGGTCTATGATGTTGATGATATTATATTTGAACCAGAAGTAACTATTCCGGAACTTTTTACTATTTTGAACATTCTTCCTGAAGCAGATAAGACTAAATGGATAAGAAAATCCGAACGACAAAAGTTAACCCTGATAAATTCTGATGCAGCAATACTATCAACGAAGCCATTAGCCATAGCCGCTGCCAGGTATTGCAAAAATACTTTTGTATTACCAAATTGTCTGAATAAAACAATGCTGGACCTGGCTGATATTGCTAAAAAAAGAAAAAAACCATCCTCCGAAGATGGATTATATAGAATTGGGTTTGCTGGTGGAACCGAAACTCATCAGGAAAATTTTCGGATTATTGAGTATGCACTCTCGATCGTATTATCCCAAAATCCACTGGTTCGTTTGGTAATTGTCGGGCCTTTGGATGTATCAAAATATTCATTATTAGCACCATACAATAGTCAAATCGAAATACGTCCTAAAATACCAATGTCTGAATTATTTAATGAAATTCACCGTTTTGACATCAATTTAGCTCCTCTTGAAGTAAACAACCCTTTCTGCGAAACAAAAAGTGAGTTAAGATATTTATTCGCTGCGGCTGTATCGGTGCCTACTATTGCTTCGCCAACCTTTCCATTGAAACAAGCGATTGTTGATAAGCATTCAGGTTACTTAGCTAATAATGAACAACAATGGATTGAAAACATCAGTATGTTATTACACAATGCTGATATCAGATCAGTTTGCGGACAAACAGCCCGAATACATGCAATAGCTCAATTTGGTCCGGAAGCATTACTAACGAAAGTAAATGAGGTTTACTCTCAAATACTTACAATTTCAAAATAAGATATTTCAACTGATTGACATTCATGTTGATAATACCAAAAAAACACCTAAACAAAAAATTTAATGCGGGTAGTTATTCATGGAGGGATGTTTAAGACTGGAACTACCAGCCTTCAACATCTTTTGAATGCAAATCGTGATTTATTATCAAATGAAGGAATTGTTTATCCTTATACAAAAATCGGACAGCACTCTTATATTCTTAATGTCCGAGATCCACGATGGAGTGCTGACCATTTGCTTTCCATTGCCAAGGAAGCGGAACAGGACAATGCGTCCATATTATTATTTTCTGGTGAAGCAGTTTCAGCGCTCTCTTATTCACAATTTAAGAAGCTTACTGCATGTTTTGAGGCCTGGCAAACAGAGTATGTTTTTTGTTTCAGGCATTGGTCAACCTACTTACCCTCCAGGTGGAAACAGAACTGCATTCGAAGAGATTCACAAACGTTTGAAGAATATTTAAATCTTATTACAAATCCAAGTCTGACTCACTTTGACCTCCGTTATGATCTTATACTTTCCAGTGCCATAGCAAGCGGGGCTAAAACTGTTCGTAGTATTTCGTGGGATAATGCTATGGATCAAGATGGCAGCTCTGTCCCTGAGTCTTTGGCAACGATCGGATTCGATCAAGAGCTTATACAAAAACTAGCTATTGATCCTGAATGGCTAAACAAAACCTCTCCTATCATTAAAGTCGAAATCTGCCGAATATTGAATGGTTTGATGGATTATAAGAGACACCGAAAAAACAATGAATTGTTTTGGGCTTACGCCAGGCATGAGGAATGCCTGCATTTTCATGATATTGTTCGCATGTATGATAAAATTAACACTGAATTTAAACTAGTAATAGAAGAACGTTTGTTGAAAGGCGGAACTTACGAAATTGAGGTTCCAAACTTTGATAATTTGGAAGAAAATTTATATAACAAGCATGGTAATACATTTGTCAATCTAAAAAACAATAGAGTCTTTGATGTACCTTCCGGTTCAAATCAACATTATATAAATTATGTAGCAACTTGGCAAAATTTTATTGATCTTCTTGAAAATCCTTTATTCACAAATTTTGAAAGATTATACAACGAATTTCAAAGACATGACTAATTCTTATTGAATATACAAACACTGACTTTCAGCTTTTGTCAGAAAACCATTTTGCCTTAAAATTTCAATAGTTAATGAATTCTATGCACAAAAACAGCTTTGATTTACCCAAAATAATACTAGTATTAGGTATGCACCGTTCAGGCACCTCTTTGGTGGCACAATTAATTGCCAAATGGGGTGCATTTATGGGTAATGACTTAATGCCGGCGGATAAGTTTAATTCGGATGGGTATTGGGAATACAATCCATTATTTCATTTCCATGAAAAACTTCTTGAAAAAACAAATAACAAATGGTACGCACCGTCTGAAGAGATAAATACAAAAGAATTATTAATTGAATTTGGTGATGAGGCCCGACTGTTAGTTAAGAACATGGATCAAAGTGGTGATATTTGGTGCTGGAAAGATCCACGTATGTCCTTGTTTATGGACTTTTGGAATGAAATTCTAGCAGGAAGGGAGATTATTCATATTGTAGTAAACAGGCCCCCAAATGATATAGCTTCCTCATTACTGGTTCGAGATAAAATGCCTGCCATATTGTCTATATCACTATGGGAGTATACAACAATCAAAATTTTTCAGAAACTGTCTAACGAATCAAATTACAGATTAATTGATTATGAAAAAATAATTCTTTATCCTGAAATTTCATGCAAAGACCTTTTTAATTATTTGAATAAATCTAGTCAACTAAAAAAAAGCCAGATTATTTACAATAAGATGGTTCAATCAATTAAAAAGCCATTGAACCACGCAAAACCAGGCAAAATAACCCTTAATCAAAGTCAAAGAAATCTACAACAAATCATCGAAAAAAGTGAAGTTCCAACTGATTATAGAGTGTCTGAATATGAACTTTTATTCCTGAAGGAAATATTTTCTTTATACGGGAAATTGGGAATAAATAATCAAATCTTTCATTTCGCCCAGCTATTCTATAAAAACAAAAATAATGCCTTCAATGAAAACTACTCACTGATCAAAGAAGTAAGAGGTTTCCTTCAAACGATGCATTTTAAATTTGACAATCCACAACTTGTCAATAATTTAAGATTTGACCCTCTTAACGATTACCTTCAAGTTCAAATAAACTCTATTAAATTTCTGCATTCAGGAAAATTACTTGATGCTCCTTTCATGCTTTCATCGAATACCCTATTTTATGAAAACAATATTTATCTGTTTAACACAAAAGACCCACAGATTTATATCGATTTTGAGAATGATATCTCTCTGGAAATTGACGAGGTAATAATAGATCTTAATTACATTAAGACTGGAAGTGAGGCATTTGAAACAATCATCAGTTATAAGGAAGATCTTATTAAGAAACAGCAGGAAGAAATTAACATACGATCGCTCGAAAATGAAACTATTCTATTAGAAAATAAGAGTCTAATCCAAAAAACTATCAGCGAAGAAGTCAAAAACCAGGATTTGAAATTATCCTATGATCTACTTAAACAATCTTATGACAAAAATATTTTCGACAACGAACAACAACAGAAAGAACTAATAAAACAATTACAAGAGAAAAAAGCATTGGCTGAGCACAATGAACTTTTAATACTGAGACTAAAAAATGTGGAAGAAAAGAACCTTGAACTACAAAATTCTATTAATGAACATACTTCAAAACAAATAACTCTCGAGGAACAAAATCAAGATTATAATGAATCTATCAACAGACTCAAAATCACTTTGATTGAATATCATCAAACAATTGATGATCTGGATCTACAGTTGAAACAAACAAAACTCGAACTTGACAAATTGCAAAGCATCCCGGGCATCAGATTTTTTCACAAAACCATGTTTTTATTACAACATTTTATTCCAGATGGAAGCATGAAAGAAATACTCAGCAGATTGAAATATTTTCGCATTTACTTTTCCATAAAGCATTCCAATTTATTTGATCAAGCCTACTATCTGAATAACAATCCGGATATCAAATCAACGAAAACATCAGCTATCAGACATTACATTTTATATGGAGGATTTGAAGGAAGAAATCCATCCAAAAAATTCGATTCATCATTCTATATTAAACAATACCCGGATGTGAAGACATCTGGTATAAATCCTTTAATTCATTACATAAGATTTGGAAGAAAAGAAGGCCGGCTAATCAATTATAATACAACAGGATACAAAAGTATGCCGGTCAATGAAAATATCTCAGCATTTTCTACTCCTGATGTTCCTGTATTGTCTACGGATGATACAAGAGAAAATATTCCGCACTTTGCACCACCTGTTGATGATTATTCACTGTTGGTCCCTTTCAATTATCAATCTAAGATTATTGAACCTGCTCCCTCAATAGCTGTTGTATGCCATATTTTTTATCTTGATCTCCTGGATGAAATTATTGGTTATTTGAGCAATATTCCATACAAATTCGATTTATTTATTTCTACAGATACACCTGAAAAGGTTGAAGTAATTTCCATGAGATTCAATGAATGGGAAGATGGAAAAGTGGAAATCCGGTTAGCAATAAACCGAGGAAGAGATATTGCTCCCAAATTAATAATGTGGCCTGAGGTCTATAGGAATTATGAATATTTTCTACATATTCACACAAAGAAAACAATACAGGAAAATATACTTTTTGGATGGCGCACATATCTATTAGAGACTCTTTTAGGGTCGCCGGAAATTATTAAGAGTATTTTTGAAGCTTTTATTTCTGATCCAAATCTTGGAATAATTGCCCCACAACATTATTCTACTATCCGACACGCGATTGGCTGGGGTTATAATTACACAGAAGCAAGTCAATTTGCTGACAGTTTAGGGATAAATATTTCAATAGAGAACCCAATCGACTTCCCTTCAGGATCAATGTTTTGGGCAAGATCTAAAGCCATTTTACCATTAATAAACAGTGGAATAACTATTCAAGATTTTCCTGAAGAAAAAGGTCAGATTGATAATACACTTGCACATGTTATTGAACGACTTTATTACCATGTTTGTGAGAAAGCTGGTTATAGTTGGATTAAAATTGTAAATCCTCTTCAAAGTCCGAATGATGAACGATGTCTTAAAGTAAACGAACAATCTGAGCTTCTGAATTTGATTAACAGAATAAAAACGCCGCTTTTACTGAAAACCGAAAATAATCAATTAATCAGTGAAGCCAGTAACCATTTGATAAAGAATATTATTTCAGGCCTTAAAAATCGAAGAAATTACTTTTTATTCAAGAATTTGTTTATTAATAGTGCACTTAAAAAAGTAGACAAAAGAGCGTATTATCGTAAGATCTTTATCAAATCTCCATATTCTGATTTAGATTTTGAAGGTTTTATTAACCAAATGGAACTGCATATCGCGGGAAAAGAGAGTTCTATTGATTTTGATGAGGAGTTTTACCTCAAAGCAAATAAGGACATTGCAAAATTAGTATCTCTTGGATTGCTGGATTCCGGATTTACGCATTTTTGTCTGAGTGGAAAAAACGAAAACAGAATCTGGAGTAATAAATTAATCAAAACAAAATTTCAATTAACACCGAACTTTCCTGAAGGATTCTTTTCTCCGACAAATATTAAACCCAAACAGAATTATCCGCCTATCTTAAAAAAACTCGAAAAAAGTAAAGAACCATTTTTGTTGATACTCTTTGCTCATCTGCAAAGCGATTTGTTCTATGCTGGTTACACTGCATTTTTCAGAGATTTTCTGCCTGTTTTTGAACAATTTTCTAAAATTACAATTTCGGTTGAGAGTAATGTTTATGAACCTAAACTTGCTAAACAGTACTATTCAAAAATAGAAGTAGTAAACCAAAATCAACTTTACAACCTAAAAACCAGGCCTGATGTTATATTGTGCTTTAGCAATCAATTGTTTACTAAAGCATCAAAGCTATTTAGCGAATTAGATAAAACTGTGTATTACTGTCAGGAATATGAAGCAGGTTTCTTTCCTTATGGTTCAGAATTTATAGAGGCTGAAAAGGCTATTGCCAATTCAAAAAACATAATTATTTCTACAGTTCTTTTGAAAAACTTTCTCGAAAAGAAAAATCTATTAAATGACAAACGAATTTATGTAACAAGTCCTAAAATTGAACAAATTGACATCAAATCAGGAAAATGGAACAAATTGTTTTTCTATTTCAGACCTGAATATTTTCATGCACGAAATATACCTGAGATACTTTGGGAAACCGTTCATGAATTTTGCCAAAAACACAAAGGTTATGAAATATATATGGTAGGATCTATTGAAACGCGTTTTTCATTTGAAATAAATGGTAACCCGGTATTTGTTTTAAATAAATTACCAACTGAGCAATACAATGAATTAATTGCAACATGCGATGTAGTTATTGCGATGATATATTCAGCTCATCCAGGTGTGATTGCTTTTCAGACTGCTGCATCAGGCATCCCCACTGTTACAAACATTTTTGAAAGCAGAGATCAAAATATCCTGAAGCAAATTTCTGAGAATTTTGTACCATACAATCCTGTTAAGGACAGTTTGCTCGAAAAAATTGAACTTGCATTATCCCTGCCGAAAGGAATAAAATCTTTCGATCAAGAATTGTATGGCGGAAAAAAAGAAGACCTGACACTTTCGGAGTTTATTTTAAAAATCTGGAACCAATAAAAAAACCCAGCAAGTACCAACCAGTGGCTGAGAAACTAATGATTTATTTTCATATCGGGCAACCCAAAACAGGTACCAGCGTTATTCAGGCATTTTTTAACTAAAACCGCGAAAAACTATCGAAAGATTATAAGCTGCTCTATCCAAACTATGAGGATAGTAACTTTGACAAAGGGATTTATCACAATCATGGAGACTTTTTTACACAGATTTGTCCGAATGCTGATTTTGATCATGCATTAAAAATATTTACATCCTTCCAGGATTATTGCACCAAAAACCATATTTCGAAGGTAGTAAATAGCTGGGAGGGATTCAGATTCTGCAATGGATAGTTCTGATAGATCAGATTCAGAAAAAACTGAATTGCGAAGTAAAGATTATTCTTTATTTGAGAAGACAGGATTTATTGTATGAAAGCTTCTGGAAGCATTGGGGGCATAAAAACACGAAGTACCAAACGATCCCTGATTATATTGCGGACTTAGATGTAGATAAAGATCATCTAAAGTATTTAAGAAACTGGTTTAAGTATTTTTCACCCGGACAGTTCATCGTGCGGATTTATGAAAAAAGTTGCATCCGAGATGATGTGGTAAACGACCTTTTGAAAATTGTCGGGATTTATGATAAAACCGGTTTTGCCGATCCACCGGATAACAACCTTAATGTAAATGCCGGTTTAAAGCCGGAGGTGGTCGGGATACTCATACTTTGCAATCATTTGGTGAACGACAGAAATGATCACAAACTCTTAAACATGATGTATTCTTCGCTTTCTGATAGGTATAAAAAAAGAAATCCTTTCGAAAATTATGGTTTTCTGACGCATGACGAAAGAAAGCGATCATCGCCAGGTTCGACCAGTCAAACCGGGTAACCAAAAATATTCTCTGGCGAATCCAGAGAAAACCTGTTTCTGGATACTCTGGAAATTACGGGTGATGAACCGAAATATTTTGCCGGACTTACCCTTGAAAAACAGTAACTGTTTTTATGGAATTAGTGCTTAACCAGGCAGATCAGATTCAATCGCTCATCGAAAAAAACAATATGTTGTCCAACGAAATGAGAAAAATTCTTACCCCTAAGTTTTTCGATTTAAAATTTGTAGCCCTGGATTTAAAAGAATTTATGAATAATATTTCCGATGAAAGCCAGATTACAGGCAAATGAGTAAAAAGAGAAGGATTTGAATTTACCTCAACCGGCAATGATTCTGCATTTATCTTCACAGATTATCCGGCTTTCAAAAACACAAAAGCTATCAGTATTGAATTAACAACACCCGCTGCAACCAATTTTCAGATTTTCTTCACAAGCCCGAAAGCAACCCAGTTTGTCGAAAAAAATCCGATCCTAAAGCTGTTCCCGGTAGGAAGAAGTAAATCAATACTACATTTTCCGGAAGCCAATATTTCAGGCATATTACGCATCGGTCCGGGCGACGTCCCCGGAAAATATATCATTCATCAGCTTGAGATTGGTTATTAAAATGCCATAATAAAAATACCTGCAAATGGAAGAAAGAAATTTAAAAAGGAAGGCTATTATCTTTATTGGAATATCACTGATTCTTGTTCCGGTTGTCATATTTTATGTAATGACGGACAAGTATATTTTAAACATTCCTCATGCCGATGAATACGGCACAGCCCTCCACTGGCTCATGCGATATCTTGATGTAGATTCGGTTTGGGAAAAAATAAAATTGCTTTTCAGTCAGGCCAACGAGCATCGTATTTTTACCTGCTACATTGCAACTCTGGCTGACTACAAGATTTTTGGAAGCCTAAATTTTACACGTATGCTCTGGTATGCCAATCTCGCCATGATTCCCTTGGTTCTCATCATGATTTCTCATCTAAAAACAGGAAAGAAGAATCCCTGGTTCATGCTTCCTGTAATTCTGCTGATGTTCATTCCACAGGCTGAAGTACACAATTGGGGAGTAGTGGCGCTTGCGGCTGTATATCAGTATATCTTTGCTTTCCTTGCAATGATGCTGCTTGCCAAGAAGGGAAGGTTAAGTTTTGCAGGTGCGGCTATTCTGGCGTTTTTCACAACCTTTACCTTTGGCAATGGCATGCTTATTTTTATTTCAGGCTATCTGGTGCTGGCTATAGTTCATCCTCGAACCACAATCAGGTTTATCGGGTGGTCGGTTGCAATGATTGTTATTGTGGGGCTTTATTTTATCGATTTTAATTTTTCGGCTGGCGTTGGCTTTAATACTTATTTTCTGGAACATCCCTTGCTTACCATGCAGCATTTTCTGATTTTTTTCGGAAGTATCTTTCATTCATTTTTTCCGGGAAGTCTCAAATTGTTAACATTGAGTGGTTTTATTGTTATGCTAGCTTTTGGGTTGCTTATTTTTTTCCAGTGGAAGGAAATCAAAAATTATCCGGTGGCACTTGCTATGATGCTCTTTATCATACTGTCAGCAGGTGCAGCGTCGGTCAACCGGGTTTCGATGGGGCTGATGTCGGCTACTTCGCCCAGATACATTATGTACCAGGCTGTTTTTCTGGCTTTGCTTTACATTATCGCAATCGACTTATGGAAAAAGCACCAAACTTTGATTCTTGTTCTGGTGCTTGTTGCATCATCACTTTTGTATGGTTGGCGACTAGAATTAAATCACCGGTTCTTTGAATATCATCAGGCCGGATTAAAAGACCAGATTTTTTACTATCACACGAACTTTAACAGGATAAAATCTTCGGATCCCGGAGTGATTAAGACTACGATTGACAAGTGTATCGAAAAGGGTATTTATACTCCTCCTTCTGTAAATGAACTGTATCCTGAAATTACCAGTCTTAATCTGGAGTTTCCTACTAATTACTCAGAAAAGATGTTGTACACAGTGGGTGATCATGAACTGGATAGCACAACGCTATCGATTAATGGGTGGGCCTTTTCCGAGAATTATCAAAGAAAAAATCAAATTACCATAATAGCACTGCAATCAGATTCGATTTTTCTGACATTTTCGGTTATCAATACCAAAAGGAAAGACGTTCAAAATCATTTTAAACAAACATATCCAAATCTTCACCTGAATACTGGTTTTCAAAGCCGTCTGGCCAAGAAATGGCACAACATTCCTACCGGTAATTACCGGCTGGGTGTCGGTATTGCAGAGAATGAAATTATTACACATTTTCGGCTTACCGATATAGAAGTTTCTTTTTAATTAACCATAACTGGAAATACAAAAAAATGGAAGAAGTTATAAGGCCAAAAATCAGCATTGTAATTCCCTTATACAACGAGGCAGAAGTTTTTGATGAACTCAGGCAACGGCTCGAAGAACTCATGAAAGCATTTGAGCTATCCATTGAAGTAGTGATGGTAGATGATGGCAGTTCGGACCTTACTGCCGAAAAAATGAGGAAATTATCGATGGAAAATAAAAACTTCCAATCCGTTTTTCTCTCACGAAATTTTGGCCACCAAATTGCCCTGACTGCAGGGTTGAGATTTGCACAAGCTCAGGAGGCTATAATGCTAATGGACGCTGACTTGCAGGACCCGCCTGAAATGATTCACAAGTTTTATGAACATTTGAAACAAGGCAATGATGTGGTTTACGCGGTTAGGAGCAGCAGACAAAGCACCTTCCTGATGAAGATCGCATATTCTCTTTTTTACAGAGCCATGAAACGTTTTTCGTACATCAACATACCGTTGGACAGCGGCGATTTTGCCATGATAAGTCGGCGAGTTGCCGACCATATTAATGCCATGCCGGAGGAGAGCCGATTTATCAGGGGTATGCGCTCTTGGGTTGGATTCAGGCAAATTGGAATTTCTCACGACAGGGAGGAAAGAAAAAGCGGAAATTCGAAATATTCGTTGAAAAACCTGATTAGTCTTGCATTGAATGGATTATTCAACTTTAGCAAATACCCTATACGATTTACTGTTATGCTTGGACTGGTAGCACTTTCGTCATCTCTGGCATATTTTTTAATAACCTTGTTCAGGAAATTTGTTATCGGTGACGTCCCTTCTGGCTTCACAGCGCTGCTCTTTACAATTATTCTGTTTGGTGGTCTGCAGTTGATTGCCATCGGGATAATTGGTGAATATGTTCTCAGGATTTTTTTCCAGGTAAAAAACAGACCGCTTTATATTGTGAAGGAACGAATAAAGAATGGTGAAACAACCATAGAATAAGCCATCCTGAATTATTTTCGCCCGGTTGCTATCAGTGATATTCCTATGAAAGGTTTTTTGAAAATGGCGGTTTCCAGTTTCATCAGTCCCAGCATGATTTTGTTGAACAAAAAATGTGGAGGTTTAAAACCGGTTGAGATTATTTTCCTTGTGGGCATCAGTTTTAACAATAGATTCCGGGCAATTAAAACAGGTAAAAGTGAAAACCCCCAGAAATCCGATTCGACCACATCGAATCCGGCTAATCGGAGTGAATTCTCCAACTGCTGATGGCTATATCTGCGTTTGTGCCCAACATTTTGGTCGTAAACCGAAAATAAACGCTGATGGGCAGGTACACCAACAACTATAATTCCACCATCTCTAAGATGAAACTTTGCGGCTTCCAGAAATCTGGCATCATTGTCAATATGCTCCAAAACATCGGCCATCAGTACAACGTCATATTTTTGTTCAAGTTGGTGATTTCTTTCTAAAATATCATACAGGTAAAGATTTCCATCGACATGTATTGCATTTTGGAGTGCAAAAAGGTTTAAATCGCAACCATCAACAGGTACATTGAAATATTGCTCAAATTGAAACATCAAAGCACCATTACCGCAGCCAATCTCCAGTACTTTCATTTCTGGTTTCCACACAGATTTCAACTTGTTAACCAATGCATTGAACCTCCACTGCATCCAGAAATGACCGGGATCGGCAAGATCAAACCATTCATCATTCATCGAAACCACCTGAGTACTGGATAAAATATTAACTTTTTGCATCTTCTTATCTTTGATATTAACTGCAAAGTAACCCATTTTAATCAAATAATACATTCAAGACTTCATCCTGGCAGCTCCTTAATTTTTCTAAATCGAAAAAATTGATTTAGAGAAATATAGATTTCGGAAATTTATCAACACAGTAAGTATCAATCAATAATACTTACTGGACGCAATCTTTCCGTCATCGTATTTTTCAGATGCAGATATTTAAGGCAAATTACACATCGAT
>CAJBPB010000097.1 GCA_903957365.1 uncultured Bacteroidota bacterium | reverse complement strand
TTTTCTTGCTGACACCCTCTGAGTGCCACTGCAAAACCTGTTTTACTTTGCTCATACGAATTGGTTTATTTGACATGATTAATGAATTTGGTAACAATGCTTTTACCGCATTCGATTAAAAATGTCGCAAAACAGGGTGAAGAAAAGTATGATCAAAGGGTGGTCAATTTGCTCCGGCCAGGGGGTGGTCAGTTTGCTCCGGCCGGAGGTATGTTTTTGGCCGTTTTAGGGGTGGTTAATTTACACCGGCCTGAGGGTGGTCAATATGACCGGTTTTTCCACTTACGCTTGCGCTCGTCAAGACAGAAATTAATTTTAATTGGGCGTTCCAAGTTTCACTTTTATAATAAGTGAAACGTGCTGAAATAATTAATATATTGAATATCAATCACTTCGTGGAGGGGTGATGTTTTTTGGAAAAAACATATTTCATTTATATAAAATAAACGTTGTTTTTGAAACATTCTTGCTGTATATTAGCGATACATTTAAACAACGAATCAAATGGCACTTGCTGGACAAAAAACAAAATCAGATTACATTGAATGGAACAAACTCAATTCTTTAGTTCTAAAACTGGATCGGGATGGTGAATGGAAGTTCTCCCTTCTTATCTCAATAGGAATGTTTTGCGGAATGAGGATAAGCGACATCTTAAGTCTAAAGTGGAGGGATCTAATCGACAGGGATTTTATTGAAATAACTGAAAAGAAAACAGGGAAGTTCCGTAGGATCAAAATCAACCCAAACCTTCACGAAATTGTCTCCAAGTCCATTGACAGTCATAAACTCCTCAACCAGGACGACTTTATCTTCCTCAACAGATTCAATACCTCCACAATTTCGGTCCAATATGTGAACAGGAAACTTAAGGAAATTGTTGGGAAGTACAATGTTGTAAAGAATCCACTTTTGATCAAGAGCCATTCCTTAAGAAAGAGTTTTGGCAGGAGGGTCTTCGAAAATAATGAAAACTCAGAAAGAAGTCTGATCCTCCTCAGTGAAATGTTCAACCATTCAAACATCAAGACTACTAAGGTTTATCTGGGTATACGCGATAAAGAAATCTTTGATGTTTATGATAATCTCTAACTTCCTTTCAATTGAAAGAAAGTTTAATTAAGTGATAATCAACAACTTAAATAATGAAAACCTTCATAAAATTAGTAAAAGGGAAAGTTGAGAAGTAGATCTGAAAATCTTATAGCTTATAGTGGATCATATTGTGGTAAATCTTAGGACGCCTATAATTATTGTAACACATGCTCCAGCCGGGGTGGTAAAATCACTCCAAAAGGAAGATGCAAACCTACCCTGAAAACACGAAAACAGTGGGTTAAGGAAACCTCCTATATCATGAAATATGGGGAAATGCTTGATAAATTTTGGGAGGAGATGGAAATTTCCATTGACAGGTATAAAAAGAAGCAGAAAAGTGAAAATCGTGGAGGATTAAGAAAGAAAGTAAGTTCTCCCGTTATCAATATTTATGTATCCATTTAGTTGTTAATCCTATCATAAAAACTATCATCACCAAACTCTCTATCAATATACCTCTTAAAAACAGCAAAATTTCCCTTATGCCCACTCCACTTCATTACATCATTAATTGGCACCCCACTATATAAAGCATTGGTAATAAAATAAGCCCTACTGGTATGAAAATGAATGAATTCCCATTTAGGCTTTGTCTGGGGATCTTTTTTCTTACCACTAATCCTAGTCCTTGTTTTATTGACTTTAAAACTATCACATTTGCAATCCCTTAAAATATCTCGCAAATACTCATTAGCCTTGGGATTGCTAATTCTACCTATCTTCCAATCATACTTATTCAAAATGGCTTCTAACTTTGGCCCTAATGGAGGACTCACCATGACACCTGTCTTACGAGTGACCACTTCTAAATACTCCTTGCCACTTTCAGCAACCCTTCTACAATCCCATTTCAAGCTCTGTAATATATCCTCAAACCTCAATCCAGTATAACACCCAATCAAATATTTATCCCTTACTCTTTCTTGATGAGGCTTATGCGACAAATTCAAATTTTCTAAAAACTCTATTTCCTTCCTATTGGGCATGATCAACCAATCGTCAGCCACGTCTAAATTATCCTCTATTGTCCAATATAAAGCCTGTTCATTTACATTCCTATCCTTCATCTTTTGATACTTCAAAAAGGACTTCACTAACCCAATTTTTTTCTTTATTGTATAATTAGCATTATCATTATAAAGACAAATCACAAAATTATCCAAGAAATCCTTATCTATATCCTTAAGATATAACTTCTTAGCTCCAATATAATCATCTAAATCACCAACAACAGCATCAATCCTTCTTTTTCCTTCCACCCCCTTCTTCTTCAAATCTCTATACTCTTTAAAGTATTCAATAAAAGTGAGGTCCTTATTCTTAATTGGATTATTGGAATAATATTGTTTTTCAACATATTCTGCATCAGGGTTGAAGTTAACCTTATTGATTCTACGGTAATCAGTTATTATCGTAATAATCTTAACCAAATTCTCCTGAAGCTCCTGGTTTATATCAATGGGATTCATACTATCATCCCTTATGCTATTTTTAACCCTTTCTGTATCAAAGTTCCAATGAGTTTTCTTAACCTTAAAGGGCATTGGGATTCTTAGTTCTATTCCTTTGTTAGAATAGATTAGATAAATTTGATGGCGTTCATCTTTATCTGTTCTTGTCCTTAGCTTATAATACGGTTCCATATAAAAGAGAAAAAAAGTATGCAGCTAAAGTATCACAATTTTTACAGATAATATCAATCTTGTCCGATTTTTGTCCGATTTTATATAGTATTTAACCCTATTTGCTGAAATTAAACAATTATTAGAGTCTGTTTATCTTATTGATTTACAATACTATTAAAATACATTGAAATTTAATGAATAGAAATAATATCACGTAGGAACTAATCCCTCCAGCTCCACCAAAAAACCCTCTGAAAGGCACAATCAAGGCTCTTCAGAGGGTTTTTTCTGTTATACTGGGGAATCAATATACGGTAAACC
>CAJBPB010000096.1 GCA_903957365.1 uncultured Bacteroidota bacterium | reverse complement strand
GAAGCGGCTGGTACGATCCGAATCCTTTCCAGCCTTCATGGGAAAACCCGATTGCCTATATGGAAGGACCTTCCCAGGAAGCAATTGATAACCATATTCTTGGAAACATCAACCTGGAAGCAACCATCATTTCAGGACTTACTTTTAATACACGATTGGGTGTTGATGCCAATACGCACCAGTGGGATTATTATCTTGATCCTTTCAGAACTACTTATGGCCGTGATAACAATGGTATCGGACGCGCCGATAAAAGTAATGCTTCATCCTGGATCTGGGAAAATACTTTGAATTACATCAAGACTTATGGTAAGCACAACATCAGTGCAATGGCAGGAAGCAGTATTCAGAAATATAAATACAACCAGACTTATCTCGAGGGTCATGATTTTCCGGAAGATGTGAGTGTAACCACACTGAATGCTGCCAATGTGATCACCGGTAGCACCAATATCCAGGAATGGTCACTGGCATCCTACTTTGGCAGGGCAACTTATGACTACAATAGCAAATATTATCTCACAACGACTGTCCGTCGTGACGGTAGCTCAAAACTGGCGCATCACTGGGGAACCATGCCTTCATTTTCAGCTGGATGGCGTCTCTCATCAGAAAAGTTTATGAAAGATCTTACTTTTATCGACGATCTGAAAATCCGTGGTGGCTGGGGTAAAAATGGTAATCAGGAAGGTATTTCCAACTATGCACGCTATGGTTTGATTTCCTATTACCGTGTAACACCTACAAATCCTTTGTCCGGCCCTTCTTCATATCAGCAAACCTATGGCAATCCTGATTTGCGTTGGGAAACAACCGCACAATCAAACATCGGTTTCGATTTATCTGTTTTGAACTACCGCGTTACTTTGAACGTAGATGCCTATTACAAGAAAACAAGTGATGTGTTGTTAGATGTTCAGTTACCTAACTCACTGCCTATCACCTCAATTCAAACCAATGCAGGTGTTATTGAGAACAAAGGGATTGAGTTCAACATCAACAGTGTGAATATGGATAAGAAACTGAAATGGACTACCGATTTTAATATGTCTTTCAACCGCAACAATGTGTTGGAACTCGAATACACCGATGTCTATTATTTTGGTCGCGTTTACAGTAACAACTCAGATGTTGCCATTGTGAAGGAAGGTTTGCCTCTTGGTTCTTTCTTCGGATATGTTTCGGAAGGTGTTGATCCTGAAACAGGTGATATCATCTACAAAGATTTGAATGACAATGGTATTTTTGATACTGGTGACCGTACCCAGATCGGTAGCGGACAACCAAAATTCACCTTTGGTTTCACCAATACATTCTCTTACCAGAAGTTTGATTTAAACATATTCTTTCAGGGCAGTTACGGAAATGATATTTTCAATGCCACCCGCATCGATCTCGAAGGTATGTTCGATAGTAAAAATCAATCTGTTGCCGTTTTGGATCGTTGGACAACCCCTGGTCAGATTACCGATATTCCACGTGCAATCGGAGGAGGAACTGTTGACAATGTACGCAACTCAACACGGTTTGTTGAAGATGGATCGTACCTGAGATTAAAAACGCTGACCTTGTCATACAGGGCAATCGAAAATAATCCGAAGATCAAGGCAATCAAAAGACTTTCGGTTTATGTAACCGGTCAAAACCTGCTGACTTTCACCAAATATTCAGGATTTGATCCTGAAGTAAATGCATTTGGAAAAAGTGCAACCGAAATGGGAATTGACTATGGAACTTATCCACAGGCAGTTACATTGATTGTTGGTTTAAATGTTGAATTTTAATATTATACTCCCATGAAAAAGATAACTATTCTATTATTATCGCTCATCGCTGTTTTCTCTTTTACATCATGTGAGAAATTTCTCGATCTGAAACCCGTTTCGCAGAGTATTGCTGTTGAAGGTACAAGTTCTGATTCAGTCGTCTATACCTCAGCCAGTGAGGTAGAAGCAGCGCTGGCAGGTGTATATGGTGAATTACGGAATGAATATTTCGAACTCGATTATTTCGTAAATGGTGATGCACAATCAGATGATGCCTATGCAGGTGCTGATAATCCTGCGAATTTTCAGATTGATGATTACAATATCGATGCAACCAATCTGAACGTTGGCCGCGATTGGGCATATTTGTATTCTGCCATCGGGAAAGCAAACCTTGTGATTAACAATGTGGATGCGGTGAATGATCCTGAACTGACAGCCGCCCGCAAAAGCGAAATCAAGGGTGAAGCTTTGTTTATCAGAGCCTATATGTATTATTACCTGGTCCAGCTATGGGGTGACGTGCCTTTGCAATTGTCGGAGGTTACCAGCATAAGCTCAGAGAATCTGGCTGAAATCTATCCGATATTGTTTCCTCCAAGAAAACCTATGGCAGACGTATTTGCTCAGATTATCCTCGACCTTGAAACCGCATTGCCAGCCGTGCCTGTATCAGCTTTAAACAAAGGTTATGTTACCAAAGGTGCTGTGAATGCTTTGCTTGCCAAGGTTTACACGGTGCAGCAACCACAGGACTGGTCTAAAGTGGATCAATATTGTTCTGCGGTAATTTCGGGAGGTTACAGTCTGTTACCCGAATATGACCAGTTGTGGGACAATCAGCATGAGAATTCAAGTGAAGCAATCTTTGAGGTAAATTATGAAGGAACTTCTTCGAGTGGAAACTGGGGTGCCAGTATGTTTATGGGTTCTGACTGGAAGAAATTCAATATTCCGTCCAACGATCTCGTAGCAGCATTTGACAGAGAAAATGATATGATTCGTAAAAATGCTTCTATTTTGTTTGGTGATGTTTCAGGCAGCTGGTCTGATAACAACTGGCCACAGGAAACATATCCGTTTGTTTACAAATACAGAAATTATGTTTCGCCCAGTCCTCAGAATTATATTTTCCTCCGACTGGCCGATATCATTCTTTTGAAGGCAGAAGCACTCAATGCAGCGGGTGATGTTGCCGGAGCCGCTGAACTGGTTAATCAGATCAGGACAAGGGTTCAGTTGCCAAACACAACCGCAGCAAATCAGGCCGATATGCGTTTGGCAATAGAGAAGGAAAGACGATTGGAACTCGCATTTGAAGGTCATCGCTGGTTCGATCTGAAACGCAATGGACGTGCGATTGAAGTAATGACAAATGCCGTCGGATCAGATGGCAGCCCATTCGGTTATGCACTTTCTGAAAACAGTCTCCTTTGGCCGATTCCTCAGGGTGAATTGGATATTAATACAAAACTTACCCAGAATCCGGGATATTAAAGAGTTTGTCCATAATGTCCGATTTCTTCGTTATTCTCGATCTTCAAATCAGTCATGTACCTCAGTACACTTCTGATTTTCAGATCATCGCAACCTCGAATTCGAACATTCTGAATCAAACTCCCGACTTATGGATAATTTCTTCTTAATTGAACAACATAATACATTGCCTCAGATAACCGTTTTGTTATTTGAGGCATTGTTTTTTAATAAAATGAATAATGACATATAAAACCAGAACAGTTTTTAAGAGTGCAATTTATCTGCATCTCCTGACCTGACTTGTCCGTTTAGTGCGACAAATTTAGGATTTTGATATAATGCGCTATTTTATCATTTAATTTAGTCCGGATTCTTATCTCTTTGTTAGTTATTTTATTGAGTAGACGAGCATCTGTAACCTT
>CAJBPB010000095.1 GCA_903957365.1 uncultured Bacteroidota bacterium | reverse complement strand
CTCAATCCTAAAATCAACCCCTACAAAGATTCATAACGAAATGTGTAATAACTAATAGAATTTTATTAAAAATATATCAATATTTATCACATCAATAATACATCATGTCAAAATATCATATACAGAAGTTAATATTCCATAAGTGGTGAACAATACAGTTCAAAACTTCATCTTCAGGTTTCTTAATCTATTTCAACCCTTGATGTTGGAAAAACCGCTTTTGTATAATCGATGTTCTGAAGTATATTGAATTTATTTTTTGCCAGCGCAGTGATAAAATTTTCGTCCGTATTGAATTGACTTATTGCCCAGGTTTCTCCCCATTTCCGGATGTACTCTTTGCTATCAACTTTTCCTTCTTCAGTCAGAAAATAATCGCACAAAATAAATTTTCCGCCTGGTTTCAGTACACGAAAGACCTCTTCAATCAGTTTCATTTTTGGATTGGCATAGCATGAACTTTCACATGCCCACACAATATCGAAAGAGTTTTCAGGGAAGGATGTTTTTGTAAAATCTTGTAAATCAAATAATACACGTTGTTTAAACGAAGATTGTGCCATTATCTTTTCAGCAAATCCGAGCTGTTTCTGACTTAATGTAATCCCTGTAACATGACATCCGATTTGTTCAGCAAGAAAAAATGCAGCCCCTCCTACCCCACAACCCGCGTCCAGCACTGCATGTTCTGAAGTTATCCCAGCAATCCTGCACATTTCCCTGTTGGTATTTTTCAAGGCTTCAACGAACGATTTTGTTCCTTTGAACCACATTCCATAATGCACAGAAAGT
Organism: uncultured Bacteroidota bacterium; assembly: GCA_903957365.1. GTDB lineage: Bacteria > Bacteroidota > Bacteroidia > Bacteroidales > F082 > CAJBPB01. Next base: position 12,136 of record CAJBPB010000095.1, on the reverse strand, counting down.
GCACTCGACAATTTCCACCACATCGTATAGTGATTCAGGGTTTGATTGTAATAATCGGTAATGTCTTTGTTCGAAAATGGCATTTTTAAGCGTTATAGTAAATTGGGATAAGTATTCGAAAAATCAAAAATACAGATAAAAATGCTTAATTCTTTTGACAAACCAATAGGTTTAAGTTTTAAAACTCGGATTTAAGACGATTCATCAAATCCAAAGCACATCTTCAAATTCCAGCTTCTAAAAGGAATTATTCAATTATAAAATTGATAATCTGTTACTTATACGCAAATCGTAAAGAATAATTTCAAATTAAACATTACACTTTTTATCCAAATTAACTGTTAAAAATTATTTTGATGTGCTGAGAGAAAGAATGGATCAATTAAAATTTTGATGGACGAGAATCCCTTAAGGGAAATTTCCGAAACCCTATTTATTTTCAATTTAACCTTAGAGTGATTAGACTTCGTTTCAATCAAACCTTATTACCTTATTCTGATTCATTTCCAATCTAATTAACTAATAATAAGATAATAAGGTCAATGAATTGTGTTTCTTTTTCTACTAAGGTTTTTAAATTTAATAAGGTTCTAATATGCATATTTTGAATCATGAATATCACAAAACCATTAACTTTTCCAGCAGATCAAAATAAAACTTCACCGAATTAACCCTAAATTTGTCAAAAAATCACATATAAAATCCGGTTATGGGAGAAATAAAATATACCGCACCTGATCATTATCAGGTGGATGATCTGTTCAGCGAAGAACATAAGATTATCAGGGCTGCCATCCGCGAATGGGTTGACCGCGCTGTGAAACCTGTCATCGAGGATTATGCAAACAGGTCTGAATTTCCATTGCATCTTGTCAAAGAACTTGGCGCCATTGGTGCTTTCGGACCTTATATTCCAGCAGAATATGGTGGAGCCGGCCTTGATCACACAGCTTACGGACTGATTATGCAGGAGTTGGAACGAGGTGATTCTGGTATTCGTTCGATGGCTTCAGTTCAATCTTCGTTGGTGATGTATCCGATTTACACTTTCGGAAGTGAAGAACAACGAAAAAAGTATCTTCCATTGCTTGCCACCGGTGACATGATAGGCTGTTTTGGACTTACCGAACCCAACCATGGCTCTGATCCAGGAGGAATGGAAACCCATGTGAAGGATATCGGTGATCATTATTTGTTAAATGGTGCAAAACTATGGATTACCAATGCAAGCATAGCTGATATTGCAGTTGTTTGGGCAAAAGATGAGCAGGGTATTATCCGTGGATTGATTGTTGAAAAGGGATGGAAAGGATTTACTGCTCCCGAAACACATGGTAAGTGGTCATTAAGAGCCTCCGTTACAGGTGAATTGGTTTTTGATGATGTAATTGTTCCAAAAGAAAATGTATTGCCAAATATAAAAGGATTGAAAGGTCCGATGATGTGTCTGAATTCGGCACGGTATGGCATTGCATGGGGAGCAATTGGCGCCGCAATGGATTGTTATGATGCCGCCCTCAGATATTCTCTTGAACGTCAGCAGTTTGGAAAACCCATCGCCTCATTTCAATTACAGCAGAAAAAACTCGCGGAGGCATTGACTGAAATCACAAAAGCACAATTATTAGCCTGGCGGCTGGGGACCTTGCGCGATGCTGGTAAAGCCACTGCTGCGCAGATTTCGATGGCTAAAAGGAACAATGTTTTCATGGCTATAACTGTTGCAAGGGAAACCCGTCAGATGCTTGGCGCTATGGGTATTACAGGCGATTTTCCAATGATGCGCCATATGATGAATCTTGAATCAGTAATTACCTACGAAGGCACACATGATGTTCATTTGTTGATAACAGGAAATGAAATTACCGGAATTCAAGCGTTTAAATAAGGAAATATATCTGGTATCAGCTCGTGGAATTTGTTAATCAGCAATTAACCTGATGCCAGATTCCTCAATCATTATTATCTTTTGTTTGAAAAGTGTACCGATCGACTTCTTAAAGTTTTTCTTACTCATATTAAACAGATGGTAGATATAGCCTGCTTCGCTCTTATCCCCGACATCCAAAAATCCATTGTTTTTAATCAATTGATTTAGAATTACCTGGGATAATTCATCCACTTTTTCATAACCAGGTTTTTCAAGTGACACGTCAATTTTCCCATCTTCACGAACCTTGGAAATAAATGCTTTCAGCTTTCTTCCCTGTTGCACAGGTTTGAAAATCTCATTTGAATAAACGATTCCCTGGTGTTTATTATTGATGATAACCTTGAATCCAAGCTCCGTCTTTGACCAAACAATGATATTTACTTCATCTCCTGGCTGATAATCAGCTATTTCTGAACTCAGATATCTTTCAACTTTCACTGAAGCAGCAATGCGTCCACTCATCGGATCGAGGTAAACATAAACGATATATTGTTTTCCAGCAACCATCCTGGCTTTTTGCTCACGGTACGGAACCAGCAGATCTTTGTCCAATCCCCAATCGAGAAAAGCGCCCACCGTATTCACTTCCTTACACATCAGAAACGCAACTTCATCTACGCAAGCCTTTGGTTTCATGGTTGTTGCAATCGGTCTGTCACTCGAATCAAAATAAATGAATGCCTCAATCTGGTCACCTGTTTTCTTTCCTTCAGGAACCCATTTCAAAGGCATCAGTATTTCTCCCAATGAACCGCCATCGAGATAAACACCGAAATCGACTTCCTTTACTATGGTAAGAGTATTGTATTTTCCTGCTGTAATTGTACTTTTCGATTCATCTGGAATAATGGGGTTTTCAGCATCAGGCGAAGTCAGGAACGGTGTATTTGTTGTCATCTGTATGATAATAAATATTTTGGCAAAGGTAATGAATTACCTTTCTTCATAGCATGATTGATCACATTAGGCCGATTCAACAAATTGAACAGAGATGATACAGCAATCTGGCGCCAACATTAACATCCCAGTCATTGTCTTTATATCCCACTTCACATAAATCGAAACCAATGATTTGTTTGCCTGATAGTTTTAGCTGATCGAGCAAATAGGTAAGCTCCTGGTATTCAAGTCCGCCTGGAACAGGTGTACCGGTATTTGGACAAAGTTTGGTATCGAGTCCATCGATATCAATTGAAACATACACTTTCTCAGGCAAAGCATCCACTATTTCTTTGCACAACTTATCCCATCTTTCACCACCGAACATTCTGGAACGAATAGTATGATCGTAGTAAACATCTACCCTTGGATTCACTTCTTTTGATTGAATGAATTCCACTTCTTCATGACAATAATCACGAATCCCGATCTGAACCAGCTTACTCACATTTACATTTTTCAATACATTGAAAAAAATAGAAGCATGGGAATATCTGAATCCTTCGTAAGCCTCACGAAGATCATGGTGTGCATCGATTGTCAGAATACCATATTTTGTTTCCTGATCAGCAAGCAGTTGATGATATGCCAGAGGAACGCTGTGATCGCCTCCGACAATACCAACCACTTTTGATCGTGACTGCCAGTATCTGATTCGTTCTTTCAACCAATGATTGACCTCTTCAGTAAACTTCTCGATGACAATATATTGGGCAGCAGCGCGTTTCTTTTCCTGGGCATCTGTCTCAACACCAAGGTTTTCAATAATTTCTTCGGCCACCATCCGCAATTGTTCATGTTTTTCAGCAAACACATCCGGGAACTCATCCATAAAAATTCCTTCTTTATACAAATCGGGATTATTAGGATGGTACAAATCAACCTGTGCAGATGCCACTTTGATAAAATGAGGGGCAATAGCCGTACCGGAACCATAACTCACAGTCATTTCCCATGGAACAGGGATCAGAATAAACTTTGCAGACTCAGAATCTTCGGGTAAGCCAAAAACTCCATTTCCCATGGCAGGACTGTTTGGATTGAAATCAGTTGACATAAAGTTGTATAGTTTGAATTAAATGCAAAGATGCAATATTTCGGACTTCTAATTCTAAAGGCCAAGGGTTTTTGGAATTTGTACGATAAAAGTAGAGCCTTTTTTTAATTCACTTTGAACACTGATTTTTCCATTGTGTTTGTCAATAAACTCTTTGCATAAGATGAGTCCAAGTCCGGTACCACGCTCATTATTGGTTCCGGTGTTGGTGAATGTTTCATCAACCTTGAATAATTTCGCCTTATTTTCATCAGAGATACCAACGCCTGAATCAGTAACGGAAAATTGAAAGAAATCGGTTGTATCTTCAAGTGAAATTATCACTTTACCATGTTGCGGGGTGAATTTCAATGCATTTGAAATGAGATTTCGCATGATGGTATAGATCATATTTCTGTCAGCAGTGATTACCATTTTAGCCGGCGTTTCTATCTCTAACTTAACCCCTTTTTTATTAGCAAAAGACTGGGCAACTGAAACGGTTTCATCTACCAGATCAACCAGATCAAAGGCAATGGGTACAAAATCCATTTTTCCTGTTTGCGACCGGGCCCATTCCAGTAAATTCTCCAGCAAACTAAACGCCTGTTTTGAAGCTTTGTCTATCTCCCAGACACTTTCCTTTATCGATTCCCGGTCATAATCATCAAAATAGGAAGTAAGTAAGCCTGACAATCCAAGTATTGCGCTGAATGGACTTCTGAGATCATGCGCAATGATAGAAAAGAATTTATCTTTTGTCAAATTAAGTTCCCTTAACTCATCTGTTTGTTTTGCCAGCTGTGTCTCTATCTTTTTTCTTTCAGTAATGTCCCTGAAAATACCAAATGCACCCTGAAGTTTACCTCCAGAATCTAATTGGGGTGTAGCCGTTACCAAAACGAATTTTCTTTCCCCTTTGCCATCAATTATTTCTATTTCATAAGATGATTTTTCATTTTTCGATCTTTTCTCTGATTCTTTTTGAATCAGTTCCATCGACTCTTTGGTAACGAATTCACTCAGATTATGTCCGATCAATCCATTTTTCTCTACACCAAAAATTTGTTCTGCTGCTGGATTAACAAATATAAACACTTCATTACTATCAACCTGACCAAGACCTTCACCTTGATTTTCAATAAGAATTCGATATTTTTCCTTACTGGTGTTCAAATCTTTTTCCATTCTTTTACGATCGGTGATATCAGTTGCAATGCCCGAAAGTGCAATGATGTCACCCGCTTCATTCCGAACCGGTGAAGTTGAAATCTCAACCAAAAACTCCGTTCCATCCTTTTTGCAGTTAATGAGTTCGCCATGCCAGCCTGACTCAATGGTAGTTGGCAATATCAATTGCTCTATTGCATCATCCAGCTGGTCTTTTTTTCTTACAATTTTAATATTCTGTCCGATCAACTCTGATCTTTCATAACCATAGGTTCTTAAAAATGCATCATTTACGTAAATTATTCTGTCGTTGATATCTGTAATACTTACACAATCATTTAAACTCTTTAAAGCATGCGTCATCAGAAGCATCTGCTCCTCCTGGGCTTTTCTTGCTGTTATATCGTGTCCGATACCTACCAAACCAACAACATTTCCATTGATGTCATTCAGCGGAATTTTTGAAGTCCTGAGCCAGCTCACTTTCCCCGATTTGTTGACATATTCATCTTCCTGATCTAAAAGAGGTTTCCCTGTTTTGAGCACCTGCATATCCTGCATATAACCGTGCTCTCCGTCAATCTTATTGAAAATCTCTAAATCTGTTTTACCCAGAATCTCCGACTCATGGGTATGTCCGGTCGCACTAACATCTGCGTTGTTTGCCAGAACTTTCCGTGCGTCAAAATCTTTTACATAAATTGTATCGGGCAAATTATCAATCAAGGTTCGAAGTAAAATTCTCTCATGGTGAATAATTTCTTCTGCTTTTTTACGATCACCTTCAGCAAGGTCGGCTTTTTTAAAGACAAATTTTGAAACCCAGACAATGATAACGGTTGTCAGAATTACCGAAAGTACCGTTAACAATGCCAGTATTAATGCCGGATTTAACTCAAAAACCTGTGTCAGAAAAACAAACACCATTGCTTCAAATAATATTCCAAGGATGATGATCGGTAAAAAAACCCTTAAAACAATCGCACTTGATGCTAATCCGCTAAAATGACGGGAAAAAAAGGTATCTGAACCTCCCAAACATAGAAGTGAAGTCCCCAAAAGCAGCATGCCAAAAGCAGTATTCACTGACATAGGTATCAATGTACCCGAATAAAGGAAAGGTGTTCCAAACAGATAACCCAGCAATGCTACAAAACCAGCAAAACCTATTAAGGTTCCGGTCCCACTTATCAGTTGCAAAACAATCTTATTCCGCTGGAAATAAATTTTAAATAAAATGGAAACACCACTTAAAAAAAACAGGAATCCAGTGTATGGTGACATTCTGTTTACAGGAAGTTGTTTGTCTGAATGATTTGGAAAAAGCACCTCATTAAAAACCAAATCTGTTTTAAACATGGCTGAAACAATAATCAGCAAAGAATAAATAGTTATCAGTATGACAATCAGACTCAATAACTTTTTGCGTATGGAAACCTCTTTTTGACAAATTCCTGATGAAATGACTGTTCCGAATAAAATAAAACAAATTGAAGATGCAGGCCCAATCGGGAAATAACCCTTCACCCAAACTCCAATAAGTAAAGGAATATCAATAATCCAACCAAAAAAAGAAATGAAACCCAAAAAAATTACTGACCAGGCAGAAATTACCACCAAAGTAGCTATACCTGAATGCTGTTTTAATCCAAACAAATTCATTGCCCCAATTTTATTATAGAGTCAAAAATGACTATTCCATCGGAATAAAGATACGAATGAAATCCTGTTGTTCAAAAAAATCATGAATAATAAATAAAATTTTGCAATAATCAGATGATATGAGTGGTTTTTAACATGCTTGTACAAAAATATTGACTATTCACTTTTTTTTGTCATTAGTTAGTTTACAACACTTTAACACAGAACATCAAACGTACCCGCCTACTTTGAACCTTTCAAAACATTGTATGATGACGGGAACCTGTATCTTTGGGAAGAATTAAACACAGGCATGACAGAAACATTATTTACTGACACTTTTGAATTTTGCAGTTTAGGAAGCGGTAGCAGCGGCAACAGTTATTATATCGGAAACGGATTTGAAGGTTTTTTAATAGACGCAGGGTTGAACGGCCAGCATTTGAAAAGAAATTTACAATCGATTGGTATTGAGATTGAAAAGATAAAAGGCATTATCATAACGCACGACCATATTGATCATATCAGAGCATTAAATGCCATGACCAGGATTTATAATATGCCGGTTTATGCCACTTTTGGTACCTGGAGGGGAATACTCAATAATCGTTTTGCTGGTAATGTGGAACATAGTTGTCACGAACTAATTGATACCAAACAAGAATTCATGATAGCTGGTTTTACCATTCAGGCCTTTCCTGTTTCACACGATGCACAGGAACCTGTTGGATTTCATATTACAAAAGGCGATAAATCACTTACCCTTGCAACAGACATCGGAATTATCGGTGAATCAGCTGCTCACTTTCTGAAGAAAGCTAATGCAGTAATACTGGAATCGAATTATGATGTGGAAATGCTTATCAATGGAAGATATACCAAAGAACTGAAAAACAGAATTTTGGGCGATAAAGGTCATCTTGACAATATGGAAGCAGCCAAATTTATCGCTGAAAACTATTCTGAGAAAATGAGTCATATTTTTCTTTGTCACCTCAGTCAGGAAAACAATACACCTGAGCTGGCGTTACAAGCGCTCCATCAGGCTATTATTGAAAAAGAAGTTAAACTTCATCCGGATACCATTATTCATGCTTTGCCACGTACACATCGTTCAGATTTGCACAATATATAATCGTATTTTGTTGTATTATAAGTTTTTATATAAAATATGGAACAGGTCAACAATCCACTTCATGGTAAAACACTCGAATCAGTTCTGAGCGCCCTGGTCGATTATTATGGATGGGAACAACTCGGTTATAAAATCAATATCCGTTGTTTCAACGAAAATCCGAGTATAAAATCGAGTCTTACATTTCTGCGTAAAACGGAATGGGCACGCAAAAAAGTTGAAGAATTGTATTTGGAAGTATTTTATAACCACTAAGATAAATTACTCTCAGTACCATTAAAACAGTCAGGATTTTACCTAATCTATTTTATCGAAGGCAACTTTATAGGTAGCCCCTCCAAAATTGGTTTTCTTAAAGCTAAACGATTTTCCTTTTTTAATTTTTCTTACAACAAGCGGAGGAATTCTGGCATCCTGAATGGTGATATTGCATTTCTGCTTATCAGAAGCATCTTTACACGAATTTTCAAATTCCTCATACAGTTTATAACTCGAAACAAGATATAAGGGTTCTTTTTGTGTCTGGTCCTTTTGACGATAATCAAAAGCCCATTCAAAATAAAACCCGGCTTTTATCAGTCCCTTTTCAACCAAAGTATCTGATTCATAAAAGGTAATCATTGGTGGAAGATAATATCCTTCTTCCCATTCAGCATAAAACTTATCTGAATCAATGGATTCCCCGCCATATTTCAACTTAAAGGTATTTGGTTTCTCACCTTTTGTCAGCATGGTGAGTATGATTGCCCGATCAGATACATGTAAATCAATATAGGGAACGTCAAGACGATCACCTTTTGTATCTAAGTATTTTCCTTTCATAGAGATACCATAATCAAAATATTGATATTGTTCGGCATACCGTAATTTTACACTGTCCCAGACGGCAGTGAACTGAAGTTCTGATGCTTCTTCATAGTTATATTTCAATGTAACTGTATAATAATCAGAAGTACTGCTATTTTTTGTCTTTTCCTGGGCCAAAACCGAAACCGTCAGAAGGCATATTACTATAAGGATTTTTAGTCTTTTCATATCATTTTATCAATTTATTGAAATTCCAGGTGTTTTCTTAAATCAAGGACATTAGGCCAAAGATAATGAAAATGTCAGGAATTGTACCTGATAATGACTTTCAGGTTTAAATATCATATAATTTATCCTTGATTATCAATTATTTCAATTGAATTAACTCAATGCTTTCAAATGAAATAAGCAAACCAATTATCATTTACTTTGCAATTGTCCGTTCAAGTTCCTTCAGATTATCCATCTTTTTCTTTTCGAGAAACTCTTTAATACCACTCAGGTGCTCTTTCACTCTTTTATTACCAAACTCGAATACTTTTCCGACCAATCCATCCAGAAAATCACGGTCATGCGATACAAGTATCAGGGTTCCATCATAATCCGTAAGGGCTGTTTTAAGAATTTCCTTGGTCTTGATATCCAAATGATTGGTTGGCTCATCCAGAATAAGAAGGTTTACAGGTTGAAGCAATAATTTAATCATAGCCAGACGTGTGCGTTCACCACCTGACAATACTTTCACTTTTTTTGTCCAGCTATCGCCACCAAACATAAAGGCGCCGAGTAAATCTTTGATTTTTGTACGGATATCCCCTACTGCCACATCGTCAATCGTTTGATAAACAGTAATCTCCTCATCCAGCAATGAAGCCTGATTCTGGGCAAAATAACCCACCAGCGCATTGTGACCCAGACTCAATTTGCCATCATAATCAATTTCACCCATGATGGCTTTCACGAGTGTTGACTTTCCTTCACCATTCTTTCCTACAAATGCAACACGGTCTCCCCGGAGTATTGAAAAACTTGTATCACCAAAAACAAGATGATCTCCATATTTTTTTGAGATATGTTCAGCAATCACCGGATAGCTTCCGGAACGCGGTGAAGGCGGAAAACGTAGTTTCAAGGCCGATGTATCAATTTCGTCCACCTCGACAATCTCAAGCTTCTCGAGCATTCTGACACGCGACTGTACCTGGTTTGTTTTTGAATATGTTCCTTTAAAACGATCGATAAAATCCTGGTTATCTGCAATCATTTTTTGCTGATCGTCAAACTGTCGTTGCTGTTGCTCACGACGTTCCTGCCGCAGAACAAGATATTTGGAGTAGTTTACCTTGTAATCGTAAGCCCTTCCCATTGTAATTTCAATGGTACGTGTGGTGATATTATCCACAAAAGCACGGTCATGCGAAATGATCATCACAGCCTTTGCACTGTTTACCAGAAAATCTTCAAGCCATTGCACTGACTCAATATCAAGGTGGTTTGTAGGCTCATCGAGCAGAATTAAATCAGGTTTACGGAGAAGAATCTTAGCAAGTTCGATGCGCATGCGCCAGCCACCGCTGAATTCATTCGTCGGGCGGTTAAAATCGGTACGCAGAAAGCCCAACCCGAGTAATATTTTTTCGACCTCAGCATCGAAATTGGTTTCCTCGATAGAATAAAACTTCTCACTTAAGGAGGAAAGTTTTTCAATTATTTCGTAGTACTCTGCTGATTCATAATCCGTTCTGGAAGACAACTGCGCATTGAGCGAATTAATTTCATTCTCCATTTCGTGCGTCTCAGCAAATGCCTTCGCTGCTTCTTCAAAAACAGTACAATTATCATTTGTAATCAGGTGCTGAGGAAGATACGCGATGATATTTTCTTTTGGGGCTGAAACTCTTCCACGGGTTGGTGTCTTCTCTCCGGCTATGATTTTAAGCATGGTTGACTTTCCGGCGCCGTTCTTACCCATCAGGGCGATACGGTCTTTATCGTTGATTGCGAATGAGATATCTTTAAACAGGGTGGTTCCTCCGAATTCTACAGTGAGGCCATCGATTGAAATCATGTGTAAATTTTAAATGAGCGGCAAAGATAGTCGAAAAAATTATTCGAAGCTTCTGAAAGTGAGCATCACTCCGACTAAACCCGTGCTGGTGGATTTTCATTGCACTGTCACTGATTATAAATAAATGCCAGCGTAGACCATGAATTTAGCCTTATTTATTGTGAAGCTGCCGAAACATAAATGTCAAGCACACAATCAGGTATATATTGTGAAATGAAAATGTTCTGGTTTTCGGTGAGCCCCTGGTACCCTGTACATATAACTGCATCTTCATATCCTGTAAACTGAACAATATATTCTGGTCCATAATATGGCGGACAGCTTACCGAAGTCATTACCGCCAAAATTACTCCCGGTGTGCCGATGGGTATATCTGAACCAATCATTGCGCCTTTCAGGTTTTTTGTATCGGGGGGTGCGGCATAAAATGAGAACAGGAGGATGGCGGCTATTGTTGCAGTGAACACACCCACAATAAAGCCACCGATAAACGATTTGCTTTTCATCTGACTGAACAATTCTGACTTCATTATAATTCGTTTTTAGGTGAGTACTATAGTATTCAAATACGATTACAGGATCAAAAAGTTGATAATATTTGTAAAAATAATCAATTTTGGATTAAAAACCAAGGTATTGCAGACACCACTATAAATGTCCGATTGAAATGACGTCTATTAAGAATCACCACAATTGTTTTCTTTCACTTTTTTAACAGTTTTGGAATATCACTATGATTTAAAAAAAGTAATCCATCAAAACGGTCAACTGCAATAAATTCAGCCGTATTTCCATTACTCTCCATCCCTAAAAGTAGCTGATTAGTAAAATCATCTTTATCATAATTTCTCAAATCCAAAATGAATTTTTCCTTTTGAAATTGGTTTAAGTGATAAGCCAGGTAATTTCTGTCATTATGTTCAAAATCAGAAGTTCCATTATAATTCAGATTTATTCCACGATATACAATAGTTCCTATTGAATAATATTTGTTGCCATAGCTTTTTTTGAGGTTGTGTCCCATCCACTTCACGTCATAATTTGGTATCGACTGATTCTCAATATGACTATTTTGAGCCCATATTATGATTTTCAATCCGGGATTTTCTTCCTTGAACCATTTAATTGTTTCAAACAAAGATTTATCCCGAATATTAGCAGAAATCGGCCAGCCCATCATACTTCCTAATTCAATTTCCGAATAGGTATTAAAAAAAATTTGGTTTGATTTTCTAATAGCATTTATTTCATTATTAGTTGTTCCCAGTTTTAGCAGATTCTTTTCATTGTCATCCAAAATTTTACTGTAAGTGGATAAAAATGAAATAAAAGCATCTCTCTGTCTCCTGAAACTTATCGTGTCTTTATCATTTTCATATTGATATAGATTGTTGAAATTTCTGAATT
>CAJBPB010000094.1 GCA_903957365.1 uncultured Bacteroidota bacterium | reverse complement strand
CACTCCCAAGAGCTCATATCGACGGAGTGGTTTGGCACCTCGATGTCGGCCCGTCACATCCTGGGGCTGGAGAAGGTCCCAAGGGTTCGGCTGTTCGCCGATTAAAGTGGCACGCGAGCTGGGTTCAGAACGTCGCGAGACAGTTCGGTCCCTATCTGTTGTGGGCGTTGGAAGCTTGAGAGGTCCTGACCTTAGTACGAGAGGACCGGGTTGGACAAACCTCTGGTGTACCTGTTGTAGCGCCAGCTGCACCGCAGGGTAGCTATGTTTGGTCAAGATAAGTGCTGAAAGCATCTAAGCACGAAACTTACCTCAAGATGAGGCTTCCTTTAAGGGTCGTAGTAGACTACTACGTTGATAGGCTACAGGTGTAAAGACAGTAATGTCAAAGCCGAGTAGTACTAATTACCCGTAAGCTTTCTTGTAAATAGCTTAAAAGAGCGATATCTTTCTGCTCTGCTTGCTCAAAATATCAGACTGTAACAACAGTTCACTCCTTTCATTTTTGTCTAAGTTATTGATGTCATTTGTCTAAATGATGAAAATCTTTAGGTGACTATTGCGACAGTGTCCACCTCTTCCCATTCCGAACAGAGAAGTTAAGCCTGTCTGCGCCAATGATACTGCAGTGAAATGTGGGAAAGTAGGTCGTCGCCACCCCCCTTAATCCCCATTACCTTCTTCTGAAGGTGTGGGGATTTTTTTTTGGATATAACTTTTCGATTATTAACTGACTGAATATTTCTGCTGTTTGTTAGGCTAATGTTATTTAATCAATATTATTTTCTCTAGAATTTAATCCTTCACTGCATTGTATTTGCCGGAAGAAATGTCATGAAAAGAGCATTATACTAAACAAATGTTCTATGTATATCTATTATAAAAAACCAGAAAGCTGCATATAGGTTTATGCATACGTTAATTCCAGATCATTCATTTGCACCTGTCAAGAATATCCTTAATTTTACCATAAAAAAGAATGCAACTTTCTGGCTTCCGATATTTTCTGCTTATATCCTTAATACTCACTTTCATTCCTTCCAGAGCTGATCTTAAATCTGATACTACAAAATCAATAACAATTGATTCAACACGTATTTTTTATTTCCAGTCAAGCTTTGATAGTTTATTTCTGGGCGCTATCCACGCCGTCGATACATCATCATTTAATGTTACTGACTTTGATGCATTGGAGAAAACTAATGGTAATTTCGCTACACTCAGTAATATTGGATCACCTCATAAAAGTCTGGTGCTTCAAAACTCCTTTTATAATGGTTATCATACAGAAAATCAGGTATTCTCACAAATACTTCCTGGTGAAGATGACATACGTTTTGTAATGCCCCTCCTACCCTTTTCTGAACTATATTATACAATGGGGGCAAAAAAAGAACAGCAATTCGATGTGAGTTTTGCCCGGCAATTGTTTCCGCGTTTTACAATCGGCATGGAATTCGCACTAAATAACTCTCCAGGCATTTATAAAAACAGTAAAAGTGAAAACACTAGGGTTTACTTTACAGGACGATATTATACCAAAAATGAAAGATATGGATTGACTGGTCACTATATTCACAATAAGATTAAATTTCAGGAAAACGGTGGAATTCAAAACGATAGCATTTTCGAAAATAATATCGAATCTGACAGGCGATTAATTCCTATTAATCTGACAGATGCTGAGAACCTTGTAAAAGAATCGGGATTTGGGTTTGAACAGTATTTTAATTTCGTGAAACCTAATCCTGTTAAAGTGAATGACAGCACTTTTCAACCACGTCGGTTTCAATTTGGCAGACTGACCCATCGCTTTAGCTATCAACGTAATCAGATGATTTATTCGGAAGAAACACCACTTGCAGATTTTTACGCAATCTTTGATCCGGTAATTGATTCAAACAATTCATATGATAGTGTTTATCAGTCTATCGTGAAAAATCAACTGTATTTGAGCACATTGGGTTATAAAAAATATACTGCCGGCGTACCATTCTATTTTTATGCTGGTGCTGAACATGTTTATATCGTGCAGTCTGATTCGTTGAAAAAATCAATTTATAATCAGATAAATCCTTTTGGTGGGATAAGGATCAGTTTATTCAAGTCGAGTTATCTCGATGGTAAGATTAAACTTATTTCAGGCAGCTATGGCGCTGGCGACCTTCATATAGATGCCGGCGTCAAACAATTTTTAGGAACATCTGAGAGAAATCTTGGTAATTTATTCTTCAGAGTAAATATCATCAACCAATCTCCTTCCTGGATGTTTGAACGTTATCAATCCAATCATTTCAGATGGGAAAATACTTTTAGTAAGTCCAAGTATGTTACTTTCAATGGCGGATATTCATTCAAAGGAATCACTGTGGGTGGACGGTTCCACATAATGGACAAATACATTTATTACAACAAATTCGCACGTCCACAGCAGTCGACAGGTACGAGCAACTATAGAAATCTGTACACAAATTTCCATGTCTATCCTGGAAAGTTTGAGATTTCCGGTAGTTTTGATTTTCAGAATGTAAGCAATGACTCAATTATTCATTTACCTAAATATTCAGGAAAACTGAAGTTCTCCATTGCACAGGATTTATTTTCAAAAGCAGCAACAATAAAACCTGGCTTCACTATACATTGGTTTTCAGAATATTATGCTGATTCATATATGCCAGCTTTAAGGGCATTTTATCTTCAGGATGAGAAAAAAATAGGTAATTACCCTTTTGTGGATGTCTTTATCACACTCAAAGTCAAGCGTGCCAATCTTTTTCTTGAATATGCCAATGTGTTTGGATTATTTGGCGATTATAATTATTACACTACCGTGCATTATCCAATGCGCGATCCTCGATTGTATTTTGGTATAAAATGGAGGTTCTTCAAATAAAGAACTCATAACTTGAATTCCCTTTAATAAATCATTGAATCAATTTCAATTTTTTAAAAGTTACTCTAATTTAACAAAAAACCCAAACTACTCCCCTGCTCTAGTTCACGGGGCTCCTTTCCAAACTCAAACAACCTTAGGTCACGGAAACCTTTTAAATGGGCCTCTTTACCATCCACTTCGATCAAGCTGGCTTCACGCAAGCCTGCAACAATAATATCACGATTGATTGCCAGAAACTCCTCAATGCGTTGTTGTCGTGTTTCACCTCCATGTCCGGCAGGATTGACATCCAGATAATGCGGATTAATCTGAAAAGGAATCAGATTCAAACAATCAAAACTTGCGGGCTGAATTATAGGCATGTCATTCGTTGTACGTAATGTGGGACAGGCGACATTGGCGCCAGCACTCCAGCCCATGAAAGGAGTTCCGTCCAGAACTTTTTTACGGATACTCTGCATAATACCTGTACGATGCATTTCGGCAACCAGATGAAAAGTATTGCCACCCCCGACTGCGATACAGTTTGCATTTCGTACCGCTTCATTTGGATCGGAAAAGTGGTGTATTGATTTCAGATTATATCCTGATGCTTTAAAAAAACCGGCCACTTTTTCTTCATAAACATCATAGGATTTCGATAAGGACTCAGCCGACAAATTAACTCCAGCATAAGGCACAAAAAGCACTTCTTTTATCGAATTACGCTGAAGAAAATCAACAATAAAACTTTTCGTCCATCCAAGATAAGACTCACCCGCATTTGTCGAATTACTTAATAATAATAGTTTCATGGTATTTATATTTTATTTACTTATTTTTCGATTCAAACCAAAATTTACATTCTTTGTGTACTTTTAAACACCTTTAAATACGTTTGCCGGAGCGTTCTGTTTCTTTTATCTTCACCAAAATAGCCCAGTGACAATTGTTCGGCTGAAATATTTTGGGCTGATTCAGCATCACGCCGTGCTAGTTGTTCTGCTAAGCTGATTTGAATTTTCTCAGTTTCATTATCGTCCATGGTTTGTTTTTGTAACGAGGTAAAACATGCATACGCATTTTGAACATCATTTTTTGCCAGAAAATACTGCAATGCAATCCTGGTCAATCCACTATTATTTTGATTATCAACAAATTGAATTATTTTCAAATGAGTAATGCCATATTCATCCAAACTAAATAAAGCGATATCTTCATCCAGTTTCTCATAAATACTGATTGCCGTTCCAAATCCCTGACTATACATTGCCTGCATTACTTCATTATATCGTTTATTATAATCCAAAAGCTTTTGATATTGTATCTGAAAGGCTTTTGCTTTTGAAAGATCTAACATACAACCCCGATTTTCCTCACCTAGTTCAATCGCCTCCTGAAGATTGCCAGCTAGCTCATCATAACGATTCTGTCTGATCGCTTTCTCTATATTTTGAATCAGTTCATTATACTTTTTTGAACAATTAAAACAAGCCTGCTGAATCATTTTATTATCGAGGCGATTGAATTCATCCTGAATTGCTGAGTCAGATTCCAATTTGCGTAAATGACTTTCTTGCAATTCGAGATCGGAAGAGCGTCGTGTAGGGAAAGAGTGTGCCTCTATGTGTAGTTCTCGGT
>CAJBPB010000093.1 GCA_903957365.1 uncultured Bacteroidota bacterium | reverse complement strand
TTCAAGCAGTTATCCTTTAGGATTATCCGTCGCACCATTGTGGGACTTGCTGCCGGAACAGGTTACACATTCTATCCGTGCAGGACTGATCGATTTCAAGAAAAAAATGTATGGCTTCGAAAACGGAATCCTGCTTGGACTCGAGAGTAAAACATCTTCGACTATTCAGGTAATTCGCGAAAAAACCGGTGAAACTACCGGATTTCCTAATCTTTATATTGTTGGTGAAGGAAGTGGTTATGCTGGTGGAATCATTTCAAGTGCTGCGGATGGATTGAAAGCGGCACTGGCGTTTATCCGGAAACAATAGACTGTACTAAGATTTACTACATATACATAATCAAACATGAAAATACTACTCACAGGTGCTACAGGATACATTGCCCAACGATTGCTGCCGGTTTTACTTGAGAATAACCATGAAATTGTTTGCTGTGTGAGAGACAGTAACAGGTTTAATTACCATAATTATGAAACAGCAAACATCAAGGTAATCGAAGTAGATTTTCTCAAAAAAGAAACATTACATAATATTCCACCAGATATAGATGTAGCATATTATCTCATCCATTCAATGTCGTCCAGCGTAGGTGATTTTGAAGAAATGGAAGGAATTTCTGCCAAAAACTTCAAGTATGCCATTCTTAAAACCAATGCCAGACAGGTTATTTATTTGAGTGGGATTGTGAATGATTCTGAACTTTCGAAGCACCTGAGTTCAAGAAAAAATGTGGAAAGTATCTTATCTACAGGGGCTTATGCATTGACGACTCTGCGGGCAGGCATCATTATGGGTTCTGGAAGTGCCTCTTTTGAAATTATCCGCGATCTGGTAGAAAAACTGCCGATCATTGTGGCGCCAAGATGGTTATTGACACGTTCACAGCCAATTGCAATCCGAAATGTGATTCAATATCTTGTTGGTGTCATAATGCTTCCGGATGCGTTCAATAAAAATTTCGATATTGTGGGACCGGATATACTGAGCTACAAAGAAATGCTGATCCGTTTCGGAAAAGTACGTGGACTGCATCACAGAATATTTATCGCTCCGTTTATCCAGCCAAAGATTTCGGCCTTCTGGTTATATTTTGTAACATCTGTTTCCTTTTCACTGGCCAAGAATCTGGTGGACAGCATGAAGGTCGAGATTGTAGGTAAAAAAAATAACCTGAGTGAATTGCTTGGCATAGAACTTATTAACTACGAAATGGCTATCGAACTGGCGTTTGACAAAATTGAACAGAATCAGGTACTTTCAAGCTGGAAAGATGCACAAACCAGCAGGATCATTTACGATGGAATTGCTAACCATATCGAAGTCCCGACCAATGGTTGTTTTAAGGATGTTCGTGTCCTGAAAGCGATCAATCCTGAGACATCACTTCAGAAAATCTGGAAAATAGGAGGAATAACTGGGTGGTACTATGCAGATTTGCTATGGAACTTTCGCGGGTTTTTGGATAAATTGGTCGGAGGTGTCGGTTTGCGTCGGGGACGAAAAAGTCCGACAGAAATATATGCAGGCGATGCGCTTGATTTCTGGCGGGTTTTATTAGCCAATAAAAAGGAAAAACGATTGTTACTTTATGCTGAAATGAAACTTCCGGGAGAAGCCTGGCTCGAGTTTAAAATAGAACCTGATGGTAACATTTACCAAACAGCTACTTTTCGACCTTTGGGGATTATGGGCAGGCTTTACTGGTATTTACTACTGCCACTTCATGCCATAATATTTAATGGAATGATTCGAAAAATTGCTGAAAATGAAGCGATTCAATAGTGATAAAATGCTATAATTTGATAATCTAACTATCTGGAGAGGAAATAATATTGCAAAATAATTATGATGTGATTGTTGTGGGTGGTGGTCCGGCCGGAATCATCGCAGCGGGTCGCGCGGCACAACTGGGCGCAAAAGTGCTGGTTGTTGAGAAAATGAGACAGGCCGGAAGAAAACTACTCATTACCGGAAAAGGCAGATGTAATATCACCAATAATGCACCAGTTACTGAGTATTTTAAAAATATCTTTCCTCAAGGACGTTTTCTCAAACATGCTTTTGACAGATTTTTTAACAACGACATCATTCAGCTTCTAAACGAACAGGGCGTTGAAACTATTGTGGAACGTGGTGACCGTGTGTTTCCTGTAAGTGACAGTGCCGCAGATGTACTGCAGGGCCTGCTCAAATGGATGAACCGCAACAAGGTTGAGATAATTTACGAGGCGAAAGTTAACGGAATCCTCAGCGAGGCAAATAAAGTAACCGGAATCACGATACAGAAGTTCAATCAGGAAAGCAGGATAGACTGTAAAAATGTAATCATTTGTACCGGTGGTCGATCCTATCCTGCAACCGGCTCAACAGGTGACGGTTATTTACTGGCACAATCTGTCGGACACACCATTGAGGAAGCACGCCCATCGCTGGTACCAATTGTCACCAAAGGAACACTTGCCGCTGATTTACAGGGTCTGAGTCTGAAAAATGTGAATGCCATCGTATGGGTAAATGGTAGAAAACACAAAGAAGCTTTCGGAGAAATGTTATTTGCACATTTTGGACTAACAGGACCGATTATCCTGACACTCAGCAGATTTGTCGTGGACGAGATCAGAAAGAAAAACAAAGTGGAGATCAGTATTGATTTAAAACCTGCACTGGACGAACAAAAACTTGATGCCCGGTTAGTGCGTGATCTGAATGAGAATGGGAAAAAACAAATTGAAAACGTTTTCAAACTTTGGTTACCGTCAAAACTTATCCCGGTTTTCATGCAGATACTCCAGATTGATGGTAACAAATTGTGCCATCAGATGAACGCCAAAGAAAGACGCAGCACCATGCTGCTGATGAAAAACTTTCGTTTTGAAGTAATTGATTTCAGAGGCTTTAAAGAAGCAATTATTACAGCCGGTGGCGTTAGTCTTCATGAAATAGATTCAAGAAGTATGGAATCCAGAATAATTAAGAATTTATTTTTTGCTGGTGAAGTGATTGATCTTGATGCCAATACAGGAGGTTTTAATTTGCAGATTGCTTACTCAACAGCCTGGCTGGCAGCAGAATCTGCTGCAGATATCTCCAAAGAATAAATTTATTTTACCGGATTTTTATAATGTCCATTTAGCCATTGCGTCTTTTTAACTTACTTTTAACCATCATTTACCAATTTTAAAAACCTATCTAATGAAAATACTTAGAAACACAATCATCCTGATAGTTATTGTACTTGCCGGGGCGTTTGCCTTTATGTACTGGGGCGTTTATGAAAGTGGAGTAATGGCAGGCAAAGTATTGAGAATCACTGAAAAAGGTGTCATGTTTAAGACATTTGAGGGTAAACTGAATCTCGAAACTTTTGGTGCACTAAAAGGTGCCAGTCCAATTGCAGAATCTTTTGATTTTTCGGTTGAGAGAACAGATACTGAAGTGATTGAAACCTTACAGAAGGTTGCTTTGACTGGTGAGAGAGTAAATCTTCACTTCAAGAAACGTTATATAAAAGTACCATGGAGAGGTGAAACAAAATATTTCGCGACAAGGGTTGAACGTGCTGATAATTAGCCTGTTTATAAACTCATTAACTGAGCAAACTTCATGTAAAGTATAAACATCATTTTAGGCACCGCTTTCCATTTTCTCAATCCGCCACTCGCTCAATTGTTTTAATCGGTTTAAGACGTTGGCTGTGACACGGTTATGTACCCCTTCCCAAATCTGGTTTACGAATGGAATATTCGATTTCGATTCTTTTCCATAAAAATTAAAACCGACAGCAAAAAGCAATTGCGATTGTTCTTTCTCGCCCAATTCAGCGATTGAAGTTCTCACATACATTGTAAAAATCCCGATGGGATATCCGCCACTGCATTTATACAAAAGATAACGGGCATTGTCGAAATCAAATGCATCAGGAACCTGTTTTACACGAATCGAATTCAAATAAAACAAGGGAATAAAATTGAGTCCGAAAAAACTTTTTTTAAGTCCGAATGGATAGTTATGCCAGCCAAAAGGCAAAATCCGGATGGTCTTGATGTCACCATCAATCCTTTCCACTTTCGCAATGTGATTAGGCCAGCATGTTGAATCACCATTCCAGTTTAACAATTCGTTAAATATATGACTTACAGGCGCTTCAATACCAATTTTATGTACATTTAAAACAGAATAATGATCTACGTCAACCCCAACCCGCTGCATGATTCTTTGGTTGTATTCAATCCGTTTTTCTGTAGAGGTAAAATGAACGAGTGTTTTTGTTTTTGGACTTTTCCACAAAAAATTCAGAAAATCAGAAATCAGGCCCTTGCTTCTTGAGGGAGGTGTTAATGTGGCAATCTTATTTGTTTGATCTGCTATCACAGTTTAAATATATTTTCAAAGATATACAATACTATAACTGCACGATTCAGTTCGGTTCAGTTGAATTAAATTCATTCATTAAATAAAAAAAATATGTCTGGGTTAACCTGTTTACTGAAAAACAAACCTTCAGTAAGGAGAATTTTACATCAACTTTTGATAAAACTGCCACCAACGATCTGGAATTTCTTCTTTTTTCGCCAGTTCATAATCATCTTTTGAACAAGGAACAAAATAATGCCGCTCGAACTGTTTGTTCTTTTCGCGGCCATAGGACAAATCGATCCACCAACGATCCGTTTTCTTACTTTTTAAGAATACAATTTCTTCGGCCTGGCCTTCATTTTTAACGATATAACGTGAAAAATCATGACTCCCTGAGACTGGCAGGTCATTCTTCCGGTTCGCAAAGCCTTCAATAAAATACCAGATCATTTGAGCAACCAACTGTGATGTAACCTGTTGCAAATCAAAAATTGGATTGGTTTCATAAAAACCGATCGAACTCAGTTTGTCGCTCATGCCTGCATAACGTGCAATACGACAAGCCTCATCACCTGTAAAACCATTGGGGCCTGCATTCCCGTTTCCGGGTGCGTCAGATGCCCGTATGGAAGAAATATCGAAACTCAGTATGTCCGCATTTCGAACAACAGGTTCAGCTTCAGACATATTTGATTTGATTGTACCCAAACGATACACATCAAAAAGCAGGTTTTTCATCAAATCAACCGATTCATATTCAATGAGATAGGTTTGATATCCCATATTCGTAAAATTGAAAAGATAATTAGGCTGGTGCATAATTATCTTACTCAGATATGACCGTGAATTCAAGGGTTCTTCTTCTTTTCCCAGATCGAATGAATGATCGACAGAAACAATATTTACCAGTTGTCCGATATTCTCGTAAGCCATATAATTTGCATATGTAAGATCCTGAGAACCACCCATTATAACAGGCAAAACTTTCTGACGAATCAACACACCGATTACCTGACTCAAAGCGAAATAGGTATCTTCTACGGTATGACCCTGCCGGATATTTCCCAAATCGACAATTTTCAGATTGGGCCAATGATGATACAGTTTGTAAAACTGTTCGCGAATGATGTCCGGAGCATGTGCAGATCCTTCATTTTCAATGGCATGTCTTCCTTCGCATACACCGATTAATGCAATATTTTTTTGATTAAAATCTGGAAAATTTGCTTTATCAGCATAAATGTCAATCAAATCCACAATACGTTTGCCTCCCGTTTCGTGGTATTTCTCAATAAGAGGTTTATTTACCGGCTCGAAAAAAAGATTGATTTCCATGTAACTATCAAGGTTAAAATTTCTGGTTATTTTCTTTTCCCTTTAAATGCCTTTTTCGGAGCATTTTCAGGATTTGCAATAATTCCCAAACAATCTTCCAGACTCAATTTTGCAGGGTCAGTTCCTTTTGGAATTTTATAGTTGCTCTTTTTGTAAGAAATATAAGGTCCGTATCGTCCGTTTAAAACTTTTAAATCAGGCTCCTGATGGAATTCCAGAATAGTGCCTTGCTGTTCTTTTTCACGTTTGGCTAGGATAACCTCCACCGCGCGTTCGGCATCAACTGTAGCCGGATCATCGGTTTTTGCCAGACTATAAAATTTAGCATCATGTTTTACATAAGGACCAAAACGACCAATGGCCACGGTCATTTCTTTTTCTTCAAACAATCCCAAGGTACGAGGAAAACTGAACAATTCGAGTGCGTCTGCCAGCGTAAGTGACTCCATGGTCTGGGTTTTATTTAATCCGGCAAACTTGGGTTTTTCTTCCGAATCCGTGTCACCTAACTGAACCATTGGTCCAAATCGGCCCACTTTTACGAAAAGGTTTTTACCCGAAACCGGGTCGATACCCAATAGTTTCTCGCCACTGAATTTTGCCGAGTTCTCGTTGGTGTCTTCAATTTTTTTGTGAAACGGACCATAAAACTCACGAATCATGCTGTTCCATTGCTGACGACCTTCGGCTATCTCATCAAATTCCTTCTCAACATTTGCCGTGAAATTGTAATCAATGATGGATTCAAAATATTGAAATAGAAATTTATTAACCAGAATCCCAATGTCCGTTGGAAACAGTTTGGATTTTTCATAACCATAAGTTTCCGTTTCCGTTTTACTGGTAATCTTGTTATCAATCAGATTATAAACTTTAAAACTACGATTTTGACCGGGACGATCTTCCTTCACAACATACTCGCGCTTTAAAATAGTCGAAATAGTTGGCGCATAAGTGGATGGTCTTCCAATTCCAAGTTCTTCGAGTTTTTTCACCAGACTGGCCTCAGTATAACGAGCCGGACCACGTGTAAAACGCTGTTGAGCAATGATTTCGAAAGGATTTAACTGCTGACCGTTTTTCACAGGTGGTAACAAATCCGCATTTTCCTCAGAGGAATCATCATCATTACCCTCGAGATAAACTTTTAAAAAACCATCGAAAATGATTACTTCTCCGGTAGCGATAAATTTATGGTCCGATTTCGAAATATTGATGGTAATTGTCGTTTTTTCGAGTTCAGCATCCGCCATTTGAGAAGCCAGAGTGCGTTTCCAGATCAGATCGTACAAACGTTTTTCTTCAGAAGTACCTGAAATTGAGGAGGCACTCATCGAGGTTGGCCGAATCGCTTCGTGTGCTTCCTGGGCTCCTTTTGATTTGGTAGTATAATTACGGGTTTTTACATATTCTTTTCCGTAACTGCTTGTTATTTCTTCTTTTGCAAGTGAAAGCGCTAATTGGGAAAGATTCACCGAGTCGGTTCTCATATAGGTTATCTTACCCGATTCGTAAAGATGTTGCGCAACACGCATGGTGTTACCAACCGAAAAGCCTAACTTACGACTTGCTTCCTGCTGCAAGGTAGAAGTTGTGAAAGGAGCTGCAGGAGACTTTTTTGTTGGTTTTTTTTCTACTGCCGAAACAGTGAAATCAGCATTCACACATAATTTGAGAAATGCATGGGCATCTTCTTCTTTTGGAAACCGTTCTGACAGTTCCGCTTTTAAACTTGGGCCGGATTTTCCGTTTACAGAAAAAACTGCTGTAACTCTGTAAGCTGAGGTAACATCAAATTCCTTGATTTCCTCTTCACGTTCAACTACCAGGCGTACTGTTACCGACTGCACCCTGCCTGCTGAAAGCGATGGTTTCACTTTGCGCCATAGCAATGGCGACAATTCATATCCAACCAAACGGTCTAAAACGCGTCTTGCCTGCTGTGCTGAAACAAGGTTCAGGTCAATAGTACGCGGATTCTCAATGGCTTTTGTAATTGCTGACTTTGTAATCTCATGAAATACGATACGTTTTGTTTTGTTTTCCTTCAAACCAAGCGCTGTGAATAAATGCCAGGAAATAGCCTCTCCTTCACGGTCTTCATCAGATGCTAACCAAACCATTTCGGCTTCCTTGGCGAGTTTTTTTAATTCAGCGACTAATTTCTTTTTGTCAGCGGAAATCTCGTATTGTGGCTCAAATCCATTTTCAATATCAACACTCAACTGATTCTTATTCAAATCCATCACATGCCCATAACTCGATTTCACAGTGAAATCGCTCCCCAAAAATCCTTCTATGGTCTTGGCCTTCGCAGGAGATTCAACGATAACTAAATTCTTCGACATCAAAATCCCTTTCTTTAATAATGTTCAACACTTATGAACAAAAATCGGTGCAAAAGTAAAATAATAAAACTGATAAACGAAATGAACACTGCATCAAGGTAAACCTGTGTTGCAAATGTTGATCAAATTGGTTGTATCAAACCACAAAAGAAAGAAAAAATTGTAGAAGTTTAAATAATGAGTAAATTTGTTGCTCAAATTAATTCATCCATGCCAGATCTAGCCAGGCGTCTTCCAGCATTATAAATATGATTGATTCAAAAATTACTTTCGGTTTTTTGTATCTGTATCAAAATTACATGAGGAATCATCTGAATAATAATATAATTGCATCCGGCATTTCTTATTACTGTAAAAATGAAGATCATTTTCTAATATAAAAACACACATTATGAATCAAAAGAAAATAGCTGTTATTGGTTTAGGTTATGTAGGATTACCATTGGCCGTTGAATTTGGTAAAACAAGGCCTACTGTAGGATTCGACATCAATAAAACCCGTATTAAAGAACTCAGGGAAGGACATGATCGCACCCTTGAGATTGAGGATGGAGAACTTTCACATGCAAAGCATTTGGTTATCACCGAAAATCTGATTGATATTCAGGATTGTGAGTTTTTTTTAATTACCGTTCCCACCCCCATCGATAAGTATAAACGCCCTGATCTCACTCCTTTATATAAAGCTTCCGAAACAGTTGGAAAAGTGCTTAAGAAAGGTGATATAGTTATTTATGAATCAACCGTTTATCCTGGAGCAACCGAGGAAGATTGTGTTCCGGTACTTGAAAAACACAGCGGATTAAAATACAATGTTGATTTCTTCTGTGGTTATTCACCTGAGAGAATTAATCCTGGTGACAAGGTGCACACAGTTACAAAAATCAGGAAAGTCACCTCAGGTAGTAATCCTGAAATTGCCGAAGAAGTTGATCAATTATATAAAAGTATCATCGTTGCCGGCACATTCAAAGCCAGTTCGATTCGGGTAGCGGAAGCCGCCAAAGTTATCGAGAACTCGCAACGCGACATCAATATCGCTTTTGTAAATGAACTAGCCGTGATTTTTAACAGGATGGGTATCGATACCATTGAAGTGTTGGAAGCAGCTGGAACAAAATGGAATTTTCTTCCCTTCCGTCCGGGTTTGGTTGGCGGACATTGCATCGGTGTCGATCCTTATTATCTGACCCACAAGGCTCAGGAATTGGGATATAACCCTGAAATTATACTCGCTGGCCGTCGTTTGAATGACAATATGGGTATTCTCGTTGCCAATCAGGTAATTAAACTCATGATCAAAAAAGGGCATAAAATTGAAGGTGCTCCTGTTCTGGTTTTGGGAATTACTTTCAAAGAGAACTGTCCTGATATTCGTAATTCGCGTGTTATTGATGTTATCAGCGAGCTTCAGTCTTTTGGTTGTGTGGTTGAAACATACGATCCGTGGGCTGACAAAATGGATGTGAAACATGAATATGGCACTGATATTCTGACTCATCTGGATGAACTGAAAGGTAAAAAATATTCGGCAATCGTTGCTGCTGTTGCCCATCGGGAATTCGAAGCCATTGATCTTGATATGCTGATGGAAAAAAATGCTGTGGTATATGATATCAAAGCAATTTTACCCAAAGACAAAATTGATGCCCGTTTGTAGAACAGGGGTTGCAAGAATCGACCAGTGGTTTGACAAACTCACGTAAAATAATTCGATAAGAACCGGATACCTCACCTGAGAAACATCCGGTTTTTTTTATTTCATTGATCCAGAAAAAGTCACGAAATAAAATTTCAATTTTTTAATCCACAATCATTTGTGAATAACTACCTTCGTTGAAGCAAGCCAGGATTGAGTAACAATGCGTATTTTTATCAGTTGAAAAATAATTAAATGATTTTTTATAAGCGTTTGGTTTTAGTTTTTGTTATCAATTGTTTGATATTCAATTCTTTGTTATACTCTCAGAATCGATCCGGGAGTAAGATTGAAGATTTTACAATTACGATTACCTTCGCGCAAACACCAGTTAACGGTCCTGTAATAAACAAAGCGCCATTAAAATATAACAAGGATTTTGCTTTGATTCTGCACATGGATGATGGAGATCCCGCAATTCATGATCAGGTAATGCCATATTTTAAAGGACAAAACGGAAATCCAGGTTTGTTTTTTAATGAACGGCCTGGTGGCGACAAAATGCCTTTTAAAATGGATGCTGCCTGTTATTCTTTCAATAGTGCAGGAGAAGATGTTCATGATTACGTTGACGGTTATTTGCATTGGGACAATCTTATCAATCTTTGGGCAGGTGAGTTTGGATTAGTAAGCCGGGGTTTAACAAATCCTCCCTCAACTGATGCTGCCCTTGAAGTACAGCGGAATGCAAGTTTTACAAAAAGACAAACTGCCAGTGGTACGATCCCGGATGGTGCTGAGATGCACATCTATGTTATTCCGCCTGACGGATCAAACCAGCTTGCCGTAGCAAAAGCCAATAATTTAGCGGTGTTCAGCAGCAGCCCGTCAGCTATCCCCAATCCTGCACGTGTTGAAGATCTTCCTGTAGTTGCAGGCATCGAACTTGCCCGCGGCAATATTGCAAATGACTTATTCAATCAGGTAAACAATATTGCAGCCCAGTGTGATGCGGAGAATCATTATATTGCTACATTTTATAATCATGGTTTTGACAATGGTGAAATTTCCTTTACAGCTTTTAAGAGTCAGATGGACCAGATTGCACTTGCTTTTGGCAGTGATGGAGATAATTCAATCTGGTCAGGATCATCTACAGAAATTTTTGAATATCTGAGAATCAAAGAACTTGTAACTGTTATTCCTACCTATCAGGATAATATATTGACACTCAAATTTTCAGGAGAAAATATTCCCGACAATTTCAGGTTTTATGCGCTTACCATTGTCGTTGAAGGTGAATCAAATATTGTGGATATGGTGGTTGATCAGCCTGACAATATCTCAACATATCAATTTTGGGATAATAATGCGCTTATCAATATGAAATGGGATGGTTATGTTGATAAAGATGATGCATTGCGTGCCGAAGCACAGGTCACCCTCGCTGAAACTGTAACAACAAACGCAAACGCATTGGTTGCCATGGATTATGTACAAATGTTGCCTGAAGGAGAACCAAAGCAACTTCTGAAAGATCGGTTGTGTGCTTTAAACGAAATTACTTACGAGCCTGGATTTTGTCCACCATCCGAATTTCTTGGCGCTGACACTGCTCTTTGTTACAATGATGCTTTATCTCTACAGGCACCGGTTTCGGCAAGTTATTTATGGAGCACAAATGAAACCACGCAGAGCATTGAGATTATCGCAACAGAAACAACTGCAATATGGGCGCAAATCACAGATGATGGTGGTTTCACTTCAAGAGATACTATTCAGATAACTGTAAATCCTCTTCCAATTGTTGTTATAACACCCGACACTTTGACAATTAATCCAAGGGAAGAAGTCACACTTGTGGCATCGGGGGCTGTCTCTTATCTTTGGTCGAATGACAGTACCACCGCCGAAATAACAGTTACGCCATTGTTTACAACCGATTATTCTGTTATCGGAACATCAGCAAAGGGTTGTAAAAATGATACCAGTGCACATATCATTGTGGAATATATTACCGATCTGGATTTCAGTTTCGATACCGTTTGTTTTGGTGATACAACACACCTGATCTCGATGATAACTACCAATGATTCGGTTTTGATTTCGGAATGGGATGTTGATGGCGATGGTTTGTTTAACGAGGGCACAGGTGATACCTTAAACATTGTCATTCCCACAGCTGACGAGCATCTGACCGGCTTAAGAATTAAAACTTACGGTGGTGCAATTCATATTGTTTATCATAAAGTTATTGTTGCCGATTATCCGCAGGCTTCATTTATTTTTCAAAATACCTGTGAAGGTGAAACGATTCAATTCACTGACAATTCGACTTTGCAGGTTGGAAGGGTCGATAATTGGTTGTGGGATTTTGGTGACGGAAATAGTTCTGTTGAAAAAAACCCGGGTAATTTTTATGAGACAGTTAATAGTTATGACGTTACACTCATTGTTGCTTCCAATTATGGATGTGCTGATACAATTGTACAAAACTTAAGCATCAAATCCAGTCCATTTTTGGATCTTCGTTTAGTTGACGGAACAACGGTTGCTTCCGAACAAATAATGGAAATGACAACTGGCAGCAGTCTTACATTTGAGGTGATAAGTACTTATGATAGTCTTGAATGGTCGGGTGGTGTAAAAACTGAGACTTTTAAAGTGATAAATGCCGGCTATTTTTCGGTTGTAATTTATGATTATGGTTGCAACAACAGCCGTTTTTTCACCGTGACCGAAAATGGTAATCCGGTAAATCCCACTGTAGGCATCATGAATTTGCTGACTCCAAATGGTGATGGGTTTAATGATGTTTGGATTATTGAAGATCTGGCAGGAATCAGTCCGGCAAAAGTAGCTATTTATGCCCGGTCAGGTAATCTAGTCTATGAATCAAATGCTTATGACAATACCTGGAATGGTTATTATAACGGCAATCCACTTCCTGAAGGAAGCTATTTTTATGTAATTGAAGGTGCAATCGGAACAGTCTTAAAAGGGACAATCAGTATTATAAGGTAATGAGGAAATACAGAATTATAGGTTTGGTTCTTATTCTTCTTCAGGGAAGCCAATGGCTGTGCGCCCAGCAATTCCCGTTAAGTTCTCATTACGTTTTTAACCCATATTCACTTGATCCGGGCTTCGCTGGTATCTTTGCCAGTGGGGAGGCATATTTCAATTACCGAAAAGACTGGGCCTCAGTTAATGGAAGTCCGGTCACGATCAGGGCTAACGGCTTTACCCAGATTCACCCCAAAATGTATTTAGGTGGTGAACTACTCAATGATAAAACTGATATTTTCAACCGTTTCAAAGCAAAATTAAATTATACATACAGCGTTCAACTTGCAGATGTTCAATATCTTAATTTCTCTGTCTGGGGAAGTTTATTCCAAAGTTCAATTAATTTAGATGGCATAAATGCTGACCCTGATGATCCGGTTACCAAAGACAAAAGCAAACTAAGTGCTACTGACCTTAATGCTGGTTTCAGCCTTGTTTACAATTGGGATAGTTTTGTTGTCGGATTTGGAATGCCTACCCTATTTCGAACAAAAGATGCTTATTTGAATGAAGCCAGTGGAAATTTTGCTTTTGAACAGGAAATGTTGTTTCATATTTCAAACAGGTTTCTATTGTCACCCGACTGGCATTTACAACCTTTCGTCATGTGGAGCCGTACGAACAATATGCCATCGGTTGTCGACGTTTCGGCAACTGTTTATTATATTGAAAAATACTGGCTCACATTGCTTTACCGAAATAGTTCAATGCTGGCAGTTGGGATTGGTGGTGAGTTATATCAGGGACTTTCAATGGCTTATACATATGAAATCGGACTGGGAGGAATCAATAGCAAATCTGGAGGCGCGCATGAAATAAGTATTGGATTCCGGTTCGGAACAAAAGATGAAAGGGTTCGAAAAGTGACCAAAGGAACAAAATCAATCGGAATAGGAAAGTCGGGCGGTAACCGTCCACAACCAACCGAATTTGAATACAAGAGGACTAACTAATGGAAAAATCAATATCTAAGCTGGTTTTCGTTTTTACATTAATACTGCTGGGATTTAGTGGACTAAGCCAGCAAGTCCTTGCCCAAACACCTCCGGCTGATCCCGGTGTGACATGGATTATGGTCACATTTGATCAGATACCAACTACCTATTCCGTCATAAAAACGCCCCTCAGATACAATAAGACTTTCGCTGTCAGCTTCCATAATGATGATGGAATTGCTGATATTTATACCGAAGGGTTTCCTTTTTTTACTGGAATTCCGGTTGGTTCAACCGCTTATCCGGGTTTGTTTTATACTGACGGATGCGGTAATGATATCTCTTTTAAACTTAGTTCAAACCTGTTTTCATTTAATGGTATTAGTGGTCCTGATATGCATACGCCAGGCAATGGTTATGGCGTGGTATCATGGCCACAGCTTGATATAATGTATCAAAACGATTGTGGAATTTATAGTCACGGCATAAACAGTGATGCGTTTTCTGATCTGGATTTTATAAATTATTCCATCAAGAGAAACGAAAGCTACATCCGTAGAAAATTATTCGAGACTACACCAGGTGGGGTTCAAACAAGATTATTTGTGAATCCGAATGGCAATGGCGCCTATTCTCAACCTGCTTTTGATTTAGGTTATATTGGTGCTTTAAATCAAATTTCACAATCAGTTATTGGAAACAATGGTGGTGATGTGAACAATTATGATAATTGGTTAGTTCCTGCCAATTTGAATCGACTGATCGCCGAAGCAACGAATGTAACGCAACTGGCCGATGATATGTTTGCCAACAGCATAAATGGCGCAAATTACTGGGCCCCGTTATTTACCCATTCCATTGTAAGTCAATACCCACTGGCCGATTTTCATACAGACTTCAATTATATCGCCTCGACTTATGGCCGCGATGGATTAGATAATGTTTGGGTTGCCACAGAAGAAGAAATTATCAGTTACCTGCGTGTGAAGGAAGCAACCAATATTACCTATGGCCTTGCCGGGAATATTTTGCTGATCACTTTGAGCGGTTCTATTCCCTCAGATATGAGATTCTATCCTTTGAGTTTATTGATTGATGCGGATGCCAATATTACCAATATTCAATTTTCGGGAGGGACGAACACATTTAATGGTATCGGACAAACTTCCTCATTGATAAACCTTGAATGGGATGGAAGATTTATCCCTGACGTGGTAGTACTTGCAGATAGTATGGTCACCATTGCCGAACAAACCCAAACACAATACGATTGCTGGATTGCCATGGATTACGTTTATATGGTAAGCCCGGGGCCAGAAAGAACTGCTTTGCGCGACAGATTATGTGATATTGAGAATGTGACTTACGATGCTGGTTTTTGTGAAACCTGTACATTCAATCTGGGGGCCGATTCGATCATTTGTCAAAATGATTGTATTGAACTTTCGGCTCCTTTTGCTGAAGGAAGCACCTATATCTGGAGTAATGACAGTACCACTCAGACCATCACCGTTTGTCCGGCTGACACGACCATTTACTGGGTTGAACTCACAACTATCGGGGGTTGTATCGCTTCTGATACCATCCAGATTAATACGCTTCCATTGCCAATATTCAATTTAGGTCCCGACTCAACCATTTGTCTTAACGATTGTATTTTGCTTACAGCACCGCTTGAAGAAGGTTTCACCTACTTATGGAGCAATGACAGTACAACACAATCGATAACAGTCTGCCCATCAGACACAACTGACTACTGGGTTGAACTGACAAATATAAATGGCTGTAGCACAACAGATACAATCCAGATAAATACACTTGCCTTACCTGTCTTTGATTTAGGTCCGGATCAAAATATTTGTCTGAATGATACTGCTCATTTTAACGGGCCTGTAGACCAGAATTATACCTATAGCTGGTTTGCTGATAATGTTCTGCTCGGTGAATCCAGTTCTCAGTTATCCATTATTGTTACAGACACAACTTTGATACGACTTGATATTGAAGCCCCTGATGGCTGTATGGCAAGCGATTCTGCCAGTATTTTAGCATGGGAGTTGCCTTCTATACAAATAACTCCTTCATTTAGCACCTTATGTCTTGGCGAATCCGTTACATTAACAGTCAGTACCCAGAATGCAATTAGTTTTGAATGGTTGGATGGCAGCACTGAACCAACTTTGGTTTTTGAACCTGATCAACCCGGCACTTATCAGATTTGGGCTATGGCTGAGAACGGTTTTGGTTGTACAAAAAAAGCTACGGCTGTGGTTATTGTATATGATAACCCAGGTTTTCAACTCTCTGTAAGTGATGGAAATGATACCATTTGCATAAACGATGAATTAACTCTAAAAGTTAATTTTCTTAATTCAATTCCGATTGAATACCTTATCTGGAACGAAACAGATACAATAAAAAATGTAACTAACACGAATTATTATAAAACAATCTCTCCTTTAACAAGTGGCTGGTTTCCAGTAAAAATAATTAGTGTAAATAATTGTTATGATAATGATAGTATCTATATCAGGGTAGTGCCTTTACCTGTGATGACGATCACTAATGATTCGGTGATTTGTTCCGGTGAAACAATTAGTATTGAAGCAACTGGTGGACAAAGCTGCGTATGGTATATCGGTAACGAAGTTGTTTCAGAAACTTATTCTCTTGATGTTGCTCCCTTATTAACTACCACATACGTTGCGGAGATCACCGGAAACGATGCAATCAGTTGTATTTCAACAGATAGTGTCACAATAACTGTGCATCCTAAACCTGTGGTTTCTGTCAGTTTTGCAGACACAACAGTTTGTGCAGGTTCAAGCCTGACACTCCAGGCAAGTGGCGCTTTAAATTATCTTTGGTCCGATTTACAAACAAAGGATACTATTGATGTAACAATAAATGAATCAATACTTTATTCAGTTGTCGGATCGACCGAATTTGGATGCAGTGACACTGCTGTTGTGCAGGTAAATGTATTTCCTCAGACTGAAGTATCATTTACTGGTTTATTACCTGTTTACTGTCTTAACGACTTACCTTCACAACTGGTTGGAACACCTGAAGGTGGATTATTTACAGGTCCGGGAATGGTTGCCGGTAAGTTTAACCCTGCTGTTGCAGAAGATGGCGTTCATTTGATTTCCTACACATACACCGATGAAAATAACTGTTCATCCATTTACAGCATGGAAACAAGTGTTTTTGGTGGATCAACACAAATTGATATCGGCCCTGACAGTACCATTTGCCCGAATGATTTTCTCCTACTCAATGCTGGCGAAGGATTTAGTGAATACTATTGGTCAAACGGACAAACAACGCAAACTGTCATCATCAGCGGGTTGGATTACGCTGCAGGTTCAATCCGCGATATTTCCGTTGTCGGGGTTTTGGATGGATGCACAGCTTCCGGTAAAATGACTCTTACAATCCGTAATGATTGCTTTATTGATATAAATGAAAAAACTAACGGAAACGGATTAACCATTCTGCCTAATCCAAATGATGGGAATTTCAAACTCAGTTTTCCTGAGACAGCCGATCCACAGAAACTAATAATTTCGACTGCAAATGGAATTATCGTGTATGAACAAAGTTACAATTCGAATTCTGTAGTTGATTCTGAAATAAACTTCCGGCTACCATCAAGATTACACGGTGTGTTTATCATTTCACTGCAAACCAAATCAGCTGTTTATACTTCTAAATTAGTGATCAGGTAAGTTGAATACCCTTTTTCCGGATAATAATCCTTACTTTTGCGCCCTAAAATAATCGTATGACAAAGATTCTTGGTATAGGAAACGCATTGGTCGATCAGTTAATTTTAATTGATAATGATCATATTTTAAGCGAATTATCACTCCCGAAAGGAAGCATGCAACTGGTTGATTCGGATACCTCATTCAAAGTTGGAGATGCCACAGCACATTTTATTTCTTCAATGGCATCGGGTGGATCAGCAGCAAATACCATCCGTGGATTAGCAAAGCTTGGTACGCATGCAACATTTATTGGCCATGTTGGTGATGACAGTGTAGGGAATTTTTTCAACGATGACCTTATTGAAAGTGGCGTTATCCCGTTGCTTTTTCGGAGCAATACACCAAGTGGTATAGCCAAAGCGCTGGTTACACCCGATGGTGAGCGTACCTTTGCAACTTACCTTGGCGCTGCTGTTGAACTCGGTATTGAACATTTAAATCCGGAGTTGTTCAAAGGCTATGACATTCTATATATTGAGGGTTATCTGGTTTTTAACTCCCCGCTTTTTTTAAAAGCACTTGAACTTGCTAAAGAAGCAGGTTTAAAAATCGCGCTTGACCTGGCCAGTTACAATGTTGTAGAAATAAATAAAGAACTTCTTGAGAAAGTAATTTACGATTATGTCGATATAGTCTTCGCTAATGAAGAAGAAGCAAAAGCATTAACCGGCCTCGAACCCAATGAGGCATTGCTCAAACTTGCCGAAGAATGTGAATACGCTATTGTAAAAATCGGCGCTAAAGGTTCATTAATCTCTCACAAAGGTGAGGTGTTTCAGATAGATGCTTTCCCAACCACACCTACTGACACAACAGGAGCGGGTGATATGTTTGCGGCTGGTTTTTTACATGGACTTGTAAATAACTGGACGATCGAAAAATCAGGCAAAACCGGTTCATTGCTTGCAGCAAATGTTATCAGCGTGGTTGGAGCGAAAATTGATAACAAACAATGGGAAGAAATTCACAAGATTATTCGTGATCTGTAAGTATCATTAAACCTCCGCATCGATATTGTCAATTCACCGCTTACAACAGACTGATTGTTAGTTCCCTGATCAATCTTATTCAACTTCATTATAAATAAGACGCGGCTTCTTGTTATTACGTCTAAATTTCTATTTTTGCATAGTATAATTCTGTTATTCGTGTAATTAAAGCAATTTTTTATGAAGATATTCCAAACAGAGGAGATTAGAAATGTTGCCCTCATCGGAGCAGCAAAATCAGGTAAGACAACCTTATCGGAAGGTATGTTGTTCGAAGGAAAAATGATAACGCGTAAAGGATCGGTTGATGATAAAAATACCGTTTCCGACTATCGTCAGATTGAAATTGACCGACACATTTCGGTCACTGCATCGTTGATGCATACAATTTACAACGATAAAAAAATAAACATTTTAGATACCCCAGGTTTTAGCGATTTTACCGGTGACATCGTTTCATGCACAAGTGTAGCTGACACAGCCATATTTACAGTAAACGGCCAGGCAGGTGTCGAAGCCACAACTGAAAATGCATGGCGACAGGCCGACAAATGCGGAACACCGGTCGTGTTTTTTATTAATCATCTTGATCACCATAATGCAAATTATGACGATTCAGTCAGGCAATTAAAAGATTATTTCGGTGATAAGGTCACTATCATCCAGTACCCGGTAAACTCTGGCGAAGGATTCGATACCGTCATCAACCTGATTGATATGAAGATGCTGAAGTATAAACAAGGTGGTGGATTACCTGAAATTCTGGATATTCCAGCCAGTGAATTAGATAAAGCCAAAAAACTTCACAAAAATCTTGTTGAGAATGCTGCTGAAGGAGATGAGTCTCTGATGGAAAAATATTTCGAAAATGACGATTTGACAATTGATGACACACGATTGGGAATTCGCCTCAGTATGACACAAAGGGCAATGTTTCCGGTTTTTTGCGGTTCCGCTAAACATGGAATCGGTATTACACGATTGATGGATTTTATTGTTAATTCATGCCCATGCCCGATTCAATCACGTGGACGTAAGACCACTGCTGGAAAAGAATTTAATTATAAATCAACCGATCCTGCATCGATGTTTATTTTTAAAATAAGCAACGAACAACATTTGGGAGAAGTTTCTCATTTTAAAGTATATAGTGGTACCCTTTCAGAAGGACAAGATTTAATTAACCCAAGAACAGGTAACAAAGAAAGAATTTCGCAATTGTTTATTGTGAACGGAAAGAATCGTGAGAAAGTTGACAAAGTAGTTGCCGGTGACATTGCCACAACCATCAAACTTAAAGAGGTTCGCACCAATGATTCCTTATTTGATGCCAAGGCAGCCGATGCTCCATTTGAAGGTATCGAATATCCAGAACCCATTTTCAGCACAGCAGTGAAGGCTGCAAATTCATCCGATGATGAAAAATTAGGCAGTATTCTGCAGGAAATGCACCGCAACGATCCAACTATCATTGCCGGAATGTCTCGTGAATTGCGTCAGTTGATTTTACAATGCCAGGGTGAATATCATTTGAATACAATAAAATGGTATTTCGATCATCTTCATAAATTGGATATCGAGTTTTTCTCACCAAAAATTCCATATCGTGAAACCATCACAAAACCTGCGAAAGCTGACTATCGTCACAAGAAACAGTCGGGTGGTTCAGGTCAATTCGGTGAAGTTCATCTTATGGTTCAACCCTATTTTGAAGGTTACAAAGACCCTACTGATTTCCCGATTCGTGGAAAAGAGGAACATAAACTTCCATGGGGTGGTGTTTTGATATTTAGTAATTGTGTTGTTGGTGGCGCTATTGACGCACGCTTCCTGCCTGCCATTCTTAAAGGAGTAATGGAACGTCTTGAAGAAGGACCTCTTACAGGTTCCTACGCACGTGATATTATGGTTTATGTGTATGATGGTAAAATGCACCCGGTTGACTCAAACGAATTGTCGTTTAAACTGGCTGGTCGGCAGGCATTCATTACCGCGTTTAAAAATGCAGGACCAAAGATCATGGAGCCAATTTACGATTTGTCAGTTCGCATGCCCGAAGATATGATGGGTGGTGTAATGACCGATCTTCAAGGACGTCGTGCAGTAATCATGGGAATGGATTCTGATGGTAAATATCAGATAATTAACGCGAAAGTTCCTCTGGCAGAAATGGATAAATATTCAACTTCATTAAGTTCAATCACTTC
This sequence comes from uncultured Bacteroidota bacterium, assembly GCA_903957365.1. Taxonomy (GTDB): domain Bacteria; phylum Bacteroidota; class Bacteroidia; order Bacteroidales; family F082; genus CAJBPB01. The sequence goes on along the minus strand of CAJBPB010000093.1, from coordinate 34,291 downwards.
AGGACGAGGTTCATTTAAAATGAAGTATGCTGAATACATGCAGGTTCCAACCGATGTTCAGGTGAAACTGCTGAAAGATTACGAAGAGAAACTCAAAGAAGAGGATTAATATAATTCTTACTGAAATAATAAAAAAAAGCCGTGAAATCCACGGCTTTTTTTATATAGTCTCAACTTATCAGAGTTTATAATCCAAATCGGAGGTCAAACAATTATTAATAATCATCACTTTCGTTTGTAGATTAAATGAAAAGTAAAAGTGTTAAAAAAAGCCGCCCAGAAATTCTGAGCGGCTTTACACCTTATATTATTGACTTAATATCTACTAATAGAACATGATCCTGTTGTCAACAATTTCTGAAGCTTTTTCAATTGCTTTTACAACACCATTGTTACTTACTGACTGGGTAAAAGCATTTAGTTTTTCGTTTACAATCTGACTGTATGAATCGCGGTCAGCGGCTTTAACAACCTCTTTCAACTGAATTACATAAGCAGCACCTGTTCCGGCAACCGGACCAACCTGTTGTCCATTATCCAAGGCAAAGATTTCACCAATTACTTTACTTTCCTGTCCAAAACCTTGCAGTACACGGCTATCGAATGAAACGCCGTTCACATCCTGAACAGTCGATTTAAATTGATTGGCCAGAGTGTTCATATCAGATGCATAAGATTTCATCTGATCAACAAGCATCTCACCTTTTTTGATATTCATTACCTGGGTGCGTATAACATCTTTTACATCCTGCCATGGAGCAATACCTTTATCAGTACTTTTTGTCAACACAGCCACAACATATAAATTATCCAGATCGAATATTGTTGAAACATCACCAACCTCAGTTTCTTCAGAAAAAGCCCAGCGAACTATCTGACGTGGATTTTCAATTCCAGTTATCCTGTTTGTGGTAGCTTTCAGGTTGGGGGCAACTCTTTTTGAAATTCCTTCTTTTTCAATTGACTTGTCAAAAGCTGCACGATCACTGCTGGCTGTAGCGAACCTGCTAGCCTGTGCAAAAATATCCTGTGCAGTTTGTGTACTGGGTGTAACCAAACGGGTAATTGTTGCAAGGCGAACCTTTTTAACAGCTTCTTTTTTACCGGTAACTTCAATAACATGATAACCAAAAGATGTTTCTACCACTCCAATTGTACCTAAAGTATTCGAAAGAACAAACTGATTAAATTCCGGAACCATCTGTCCGTCTTTAAACCATCCTAAATCTCCACTATTCTGCTTTGCACTTGGATCTTCAGAAAAAGCAGAAGCCAGTTCTGTAAATTTCGCATTACCGCGTTTCACCTGTCCCATTAAACTATCGGCTAGTCTTTGGGCAGCTTCTTTGCTGCGTGTTTGCTGACTACGGGCTGTTCCTTTGTATGAAATCAAAATGTGATTTGCTTTTAAGGAGTCGGGACGCATGGCAACATCTGCCAGACGAACCAGTTTGTAGGAACCATTGTCGAAATAGGGTCCGTAAATAAAGCCTTTCTCGTTGTTAAACATGACACTTTCGAGTGCAACCGGCACTTCTTTCTGGCTTAACCATACGCTGTCGTAACGATCATCAGAATTGGCATTCACAAAGGCCACAACATTTGGTGTAACAGCAAACTCTTCAACCATATTCTTTACATATTCTTCTGCATCTTTGTTATCTTTTGCAGAAGGTTTAATTTCAAAAACTGCATAATCGATATCGCGCATTGCTTCACGATCGTATGACTTTTTGTTTTTGTTGTAATATTCAATATAATCATCATCAGTAAGTTTCACTGTAGAATCAGAGATCGTACTGAATTTTACGCCTACCAATTTAACGTTCGCCTTGTCATTTTTATCATGATAAGCCATTTTTGCAATTGCCTGAGGCAGATGGAAACTTTTGGTTACCAGAGACTGATACTTGATTTTCAAGCGATCTTCTTTAACATATCTTTCAAAAGTGAGCCATTGGTCACGCTGAGCCTGTGGCATCTGATCGAGTTGCTGCAGATAATTCAAAACGATATTGCGGTCATATACTCCTGTTTCAGGATTGCTGAAATTCTGAAGAACGGCGGGATGAGGATTTGTTCCCTGAATCTGGTCAAACAGTTCTTCACTGGTTACAACCAAACCAAGTTCTTCATACTCTTTACCCATTAAATTCTTTTCAAGAACCTGGTTCCATGTATTGTCGCGAACACGCATAAGATCTTCCTGTGTGAGCGCATCCGACTGTTTCTGACGTTTTGTTCCTTCAACGTTTTCATCAAATAACTTGTTGAAATCCTGAATACTCACTTCTTCGCCATCAATAACACCTATCTGTACCGGATTTTGTCTGTTACGTTTGGTAAAGTCACCAAGTATAAAGGCGGCAAGGGCGACGCCGATAATTATAACTAACAATCCGGATTGTTTTCTGATTTTTCCAATAACGGCCATAGTATATCTTTCTTTTTAAAATAGTGTGCAAATGTACAAAGGATATTTTAAGTATTAAAATAATTTAAGCATTAATACTGATGAGATTATTCGGGTTTAAACGAAACATTATCAATATATTACATGTTGATAACTTCTGAATAAAACATGAGGTGGTGATTTTTATCAATAAAAAAGGGTAAATTATGACGTAATTGACACTAGTCCAACAGTTTGATTTTAACCTCCTCTATTCGGTTCTCCTTCGCTTTTGTTACAATAATTCTATACTTGTCATATTGTATTTCATCACCAAGTTCAGGAATACTTTCGTGAATATGCAGAATAAAACCGGCCAGGGTTTCATATTCATCCGATTCAGGCAAATCAAATTTGTAAGTCTCATTCAGATAATCAAGTTCCAGACGCGTTGAAAAACGAAACTCAGTATCAGATATCTGTTCTTCAATGGTTTCTTCTTCGTCAAACTCATCATCAATTTCACCAAATATTTCCTCAATAATATCTTCAATTGAAACAATCCCTGAGGTTCCGCCAAATTCATCAACTACAACAGCAATACCCTGGCGTGATTGTGTTAAACGACTTAATAATGAACTGGCCGGATATGATTCAGGATAGACCTCGATAGATCGTAATACATCCCTGATGGTTTTTGGTTTCATAAACATATCATATGAATGCACATATCCAATGATATTATCAATATTATGCTGATAAACAAGAATTTTAGAGTGCATGGTTTCTTCAAAACGCGAAAGCAATGCGTTTACATCCGACTCAACTGCTATGGCTTCAATCTCGGTGCGTGGCACCATACATTCCCGAAGTTTTACAAACCGAAAATCGATCGCGTTTTGAAAAAGCTGAATATCATGGTGAATCTGTTCTTTTGATTCCTCCTGTGGAGCAAATTCTTTTACATATTCATTCAGATCCAACGAACTGAATTCATATTCATTCTGATTGAGTTCCATTCTGAAGAGATATTTCAAAACAAACTCAACGATTCCCATATAAATGATAACCAACGGAAACAATAAATAATATATAATCCATATCGGAACAGCAAGAGCATTTAGAATTCCATTGGGATTAAAACGAAATAATATTTTGGGCAGAAACTCACCGGTAATTAAAATAAGAATTGTTGATAAGATAGTTTGCGAGAATAAAACCGCAAACTCTGAATTAAACCCTTCGGGTAACCACATTTTGATCCAGGGTTCGAGGAGTGTTGCCATGGCGATACCGTAAACAACCAATGCAATATTATTTCCCAATAAAAGGGCACTGATGAATCTTCCGGGATTCTTGTAAAAGTCATTCAATAAGCGTGCGGAAAAAATATTCTTTTTAAGTTCAAGCTCTATTCGCAGTCGGTTAGAGGTGGCGTAGGCAATCTCAACTCCGGAAAAAAAACCAGAGAAGATCAATGTTATGGGTAGTATTATCCAGGTATTCAAATAATTATATAATTTTCTAAATTCTTTTCTGTTGTAAAAATAAATAATTGTAAAGCGAATTTAACATTTTCGAAAGAAGATTTGGTAATCTATTTCGTTAAATGCCCTCATCTTCCAGTTCAATCGTTGCGCGAATGTTGTGAATTGTCCGGCGGTCAAAACTTTCGCTGGCTGTCAGACTATCCCCAAAAATTACCTTATCGGGGGAGGTTATTTTAACAAAAGCACTTGTGAAAATAGTCTTCTTTTTTTGATTCCAATATAATGACTCCGTGTTCATTTTTTCGAGCGTGTTGAAATTTTCAACCTCAACATCATTTCGTGCAATCATCAGCTTGGTATTGTCATAACTTATACCATAATCAGCTCTGATACGTGAAGTGGGTTTATCAATGGAGTCATAAAAGAACGCCTCGAAACCATCCGGAAATTCAGTGTACATATTTTTGCCCTCAAATCGCTTCATAACCGGAGCAGTCAGTCTTATCTTAACATTTCCAGAATCCGACCGGATGAATACGATATTTTTCGCACTCACACTTTCCAATGTATCTGCCTGGGTCACTTCTTTAACGTCAGTGATTGAGTTTGTACAAGAAAACAACATCACGACAAGTAAACCTGCCGTGATGATTTTAAATATTTTAGAAAATTCTTTAGCGCCCAAGGCGGAAATTATTTAGCTGCTCTGATAGTCGTTTCTTCGGTAAACCAGCACTCAATAGTGTAAGGTGCACCTTCCTTATAGTCATTGAAAAATATAGTTTCCTTCGTTGGAAAATAAGCTGAATACGCTGCAATAAGTCCATTGGCAGCTTCGGCAACCGAAGGATCAACATTACGTGCTTTGATAAATTTGTCAACGGCAGCCCAATAAGCAGCCCGGCTGCTGAAGTCGTCTTTACCGCAATCTTTTGCACTTGCTGCATATAAGTTACCAATGGTAATATATGGTCCACCATCATTTGGATTGAGTTCGATTGCTTTAAGAGCCATTTGCCTGGAGCGTGGGTAGTTTTTAAGTGCTCTGTAAATCTCAGACAACATTTTAAATGAAGTCTGTGATTTATTCAAATCCGTTGATTTTGATGCTTCTTCAAAATAAGGTAAGGCTTCATTAAGCTTTTCATCTTTCAGCATCAATCGCCCAATATTATAAGCCGATTCAGGACTTGGCTCCAATTTATGGAGATTAACACTTGCAGTGAGGTATAAAGGATCTGTCTGACAGCCACTACGATCGAGGATTGCAGTTACTTTTTTGAGCAGTTCGATATCATCAGGTGTTTTTGACATTTTGTTCTTGTATATACGAACAAGATCTTCGCACGTGGCAAAAGGTTCAAATGTTGCATCGATGTTTCCCTTGAAATTTTTGTAAATCTCAACCCAGCGTGTATCTCCTTTAGCAGTGAGTGAATTTATATTATGGTCGAGAATTTCGATAACCCTGTCATAAACATCAACGATAGATGCGCTGTCAACCTGACCATTGCGTGCCATTTTGATGACTGAACGGAAGTAATAAATCATTACAGTTCCATCAGAATTATCGCCTTCCAGGTTTATAGATTTGTGAAGAATATCATAGGCTTCCTTATAACGATCTTCGTTATATGTATAAAGATCAACACCTTTTCTTCCCAAAATGGCACCTTCCTGTGATTTTCCTGTCTTGTAATGATTTGGAAAATATTGAATCCGCTGATCATAAACATGCATCAGTGTATCGATATATTGTGCTCTTGCGACAGCATTTTTTTCATTTTCAATACGATACTGCATGATTTTAACACCATCAACATAGGTGTTTTCACTTCCTAGCGGACAGTTGTTAAACACCCATTTCCAAGGTTTAACAATTTCGTTGATAGCCGCATTTGTATAATCGCTGCTTTTCCATTGTTTAAAAAACTCACGGTATAACGAAATATTTGTCACACAGGTAACACTGTCACTGCCATATCTTGACTGAGTGTTCTGTGGTTTTCCATCAGGAAATCCATCAGTTGAGAAAGTTGATGCTTCAACAGTTGTGGTAATCAGCAAGGCTGCAAGCAGAAAAAGTCTAACTTTCATTTTCATCTTCGAATTATTTACTGTTAATAATTAATCATATTTACGTTTGACAAACCACCGCTCGTAAAGAGAAACCCCCATCGTGAAATTGATGAAATTTTCCTGAATCAGGTTATGGGCTGTTGTGCCTGTTTTGCCGAATTCAACACTTAAATCAATTGTTGTCAAAGTACGTGGTAATGGTAATCCTAATCCAAAACTTATGCCAAACTCATTTATTGGTTGTCCGTTCAGTTTCAGGTAGGTTTGCTCATATCTAAAACCGGATCGATACGTTACACGTTTCCAATAACCGGAAATAGAAGTAAAGTTTGGTGTATATTCACCACCTAAAGCGATGTTCCATGAGTCAATAAGCGAATCATTCACACCAAAGGCTGTAAAATTTTTCCAGTTTTGCCAGTTGGCATCAAAACCAATCAGCCAGCTATCCTTTTTTTCAATTACAGCACCAATACCTGCACTTGGTGGAATAACTAGTGATCCTTTTGCGCTGGGAGTATAAACTACCGTATCAAGTACATACTCAATATTTCCATCAACACCGCCAAAAACAGATTTCACCAGATAATCCCGTTTCACATCCAGATTAATCTTTTGACTGTAAATTGCTCCCAAAGTCAGCATATAATTGTTACCAAGGTCTTTTTTATACATTAATCCATAATCAAAGATAAAATCATTGGCGAGTGTGCGTACCGCAGCCATAGTGTTGGCATATAAACTTGAATCAGGAAAGTAAACCAGCGCTGTTGAGGAATAGCGGCCAAACACGTAAGTTATGTTGGCGCCAATACTAAAATTTTTATTTAAATAAAATGAGTTCCCGATGAAAACCTGATTTAATCCACCCTCACCTGCGAAAGCTTTGTTATAATCTCCTGTTTCTGCATTTTCGTATGGTATAACCACATTATAACCCACCTGACTGTAAGGAAGAATTCCGATAGCAGAATGCCATCTTTTTGTAACCGGAAAGCCAAGGGAAAAATAATTTAACGTGGCATTTGAGCCGATTTCAGTTTGCGTAGTGGTTTTATATACTACCCTGCTTGCGTTCAATCCTGCATCAAAAAGAAATGACAAGGAATCGAAAGCGGAATATGATGCCGGATTTGAAGGGTTAACAAAGCGATTTGTGCTGATAGCATTTGCAATGCCACCCATTCCATGCAAACGTGAATTTACACTTTTACTCTGAAGCTGCCCAATGCCAAATCTGGAATATGGTGAACTGATACCTGTTTGTGCTGATGCGAACTGAAACGCAAGGAGCAACAAGGTGACACTTAAAATTCTTTTCAAGTTATTGTATATCATTAAAGTCTAAGATAACTTTCAAGCCTTCCAACACAAGATTTGAGGCTGCAAAGATGCTACAATTAAACTTTTTATCAAAATATTTATTGTCACCACCTCCTATTAATACTGTTAAATCTTTATAAATTAACGAAAACTCTTCTATAATTCCCTGAATCTCTGCCTGAACACCCTTCATTACACCTGTCTGAATAGAGGTTTTTGTACTTTTCCCAATGCATGGAATATTCATTTCGGGTTCAACCAATGGTAATTTTCCGGTGAAAGCATGCATGGCTTTGAAACGCATAAAAATCCCCGGACTTATCATTCCTCCTGAATAAGTGCCTTCTGATTTCAACAAATCGTAGGTAATACATGTTCCCATATCAATCACCAACACATTTTTTTCAGGGAACCGGGCAAAGGCAGCAGCAACACCGGCAATACGATCAGGCCCGAGCGTCTCCGGTGTTTCGTATTCATTGCGAAATGGCAAAGGTGTTGTATGATCAAGTACAATTACCTTTGAAGCGTTGATTTTTGTTACCAATTCGTCAGGTATTTCACGTACTGAACAGATCATTGCACTTTTAAATGAGGTGTGTTTTTCAATGAAAAGCCTAAATACTTCCATTTCATTCAATTGAAACTGAATAAAATCTACCTGTTGATTTTCATCAAACACAGCAACCTTTGCATAGGTATTGCCAATATCAATGCATATTTTCATGAGTATCTTTTCGTAATTTTATGCAAAGTTATTGATAATGAGGTATAACAGATAAATATTTAAAAAATGTTTTTGTAGTGTAAATAATTCTATTAATTTTGCACTTCCAAAAATGATGGCATCATAGCTCAGTTGGTAGAGCGTCGGACTGAAAATCCGTGCGTCCCTGGTTCAAGTCCGGGTGATGCCACACCCAAAAGCCCTTGCAAAAGGGCTTTTGTCGTTTAATCAGCTTCCAGTAATACTATCCAATTCCAAATTACAAATAAATCAAAACAACCGTTTGCGGATTCATGTTTGATTGAATTTTTCAATAATTCCACTTAAATAGATTCCTGTGAAGTATCTTTGCCAATAATTGAAACTTATAATATAGAATGAAAAGAGCATTAATAGTAACCGGTGGGGGCGATTGTCCCGGACTCAATGCGGTTATTAGAGCAATAGTGAAACGCGCAGCGCAGGAAAAAGACTGGGAAATTTTAGGTAGTATTCAGGCATTCAATGGTGTTCTTTGGGAACCCAGTGAACTAAAGGTTCTTACTCCTGATGTTGTGAAAGGTATTCACTTTCAAGGCGGAACAATAATTGAAACAACCAATAAAGGCGGTCCGTTTGCCTGGCCGGTCAAAAATAAAGACGGTTCTTACAGCGCCGTTGATCGTTCGGATGAAATGATCAGAAAAATCCAATATATGGGCATTGATGCGGTTATAAGTATCGGTGGCGATGGCTCACAAAGAATCTCACAAGCCTTGTACGAAAAAGGACTGAATATTATTGGTGTACCTAAAACCATTGACAACGATTTATCAACCACTGACTCTACATTCGGTTTTCAGACCGCCGTTGAGATAGCTACAGAAGCCGTTGATAAACTGGTAACAACAGCTGCCAGTCACAACCGTGTTTTCGTACTTGAAGTAATGGGTCGTTATGCTGGCTGGATTGGTTTGAACGCTGCCGTTGCCGGTGGCGCCGAAGTCTGTCTTATTCCTGAGTTTCCTTATGATATAAATATAGTAAAAGCAAAACTCGAAGCCCGTTTTACCCGTGGGCGTGGTTTTGCTGTGGTTGTTGTTTCAGAAGGTGCAAGTCTGCAGGGTGCTGGATTATCAGTGGAAGAGAACGATGAAGTTGGTTATGAGAATTTGCGTCTCGGCGGAGCAGGAAGCGCGCTCATAAAACAACTCAAAGCAGCTGGTTTTGAGCCTGACATGCGCGAAACTGTTTTGGGACATTTACAACGAGGTGGTGTGCCTATCGCTTATGACCGCGTTCTGTCGGCTCAGTTTGGTGTGAAAGCATTTGAAATGGCTATGGAAGGCGATTTTGGTAAGATGGTGGCTTATCGTCACCCAAAATTCATATCTGTTCCGTTGATTGAAGCAATTGCCGAACCCAACCTTGTTACACTCGACAATGCGTTGGTAAAAACAGCAACCGGTCTCGGAATTTCACTTGGTATCGATTTACCCAAAGAATAATTATTGTGATGCGGATTCAAGTCATTCCAACCGCAAATCACTGTAAATCTGTTAATTTCAATAACAAAACTGTTGTCATTATCGATGTGTTGCGTGCAACCTCGGTAATGACAACAGCTTTATACAACGGTGCCAAAGCCGTTTTGCCTGTTATTTCAATCGAACAGGCCCTGGAGGAATTCAAAAACTACAAACCGGGTGAAGCAATGCTGTGTGGAGAAAGGAACGCAATCCGGATTGAAGGTTTTGATCTGGGAAATTCTCCACTGGAATACAAAAGGCAATTCATTCAGGATAAGGTAATGATACTTACAACAAGCAATGGAACCATCGCTTTGAATGCTGCCATTGAAGCCAAGGAATTAATGTTGGCCTCTTTTCTGAATATCAGTCATGTTGCTCTGAAGCTAACTAAACAATCTGATGATCTGATCATAGTCTGCTCAGGAACAGCGGGTGTGTTTTCGATGGATGACGGTATGTGTGCAGGTATGCTGATATCCATTTTATCCAATAAGGATGAAGTAATTATGGATGATCTAGGTTTAGTACTGAAGTCATTTTATGAAGAAAACAGTCAGAATATCAGATCCGGACTGCAAAACTGTAATCATCTCAATTATTTGATTGACAATGGTTTTGAAAAGGACATCGACTTTTGTCTTCAGATTGATGCTTTTGATAATGTACCACACCTTTCAGGAAAATTCATTGTAAACACATAATTCATATTTTCCCTCCACTAGCGCATTTATTCGGTTGAATAAACACTTCTAAAATAGACAGGTTTATCTACCTTTGTTCAAATTAATTGAACCTGTTTTATACTACACGAGATCAAATCATGAAAGCAAAACTCATTTGGATTTCTTTGTCAGTAATCATTGTACTGTCATTGTTAATTATTATTCAAAAAACTGACAATCAAGATGATAAAAGAACCGCATACGAGCAGTTTCTTCTAGATTCCTACAAAGATTTCCCAAGCCCGGAGACCGATCTGAAACAAATCCCAAAAGCGGACAGACCTGATATGGCTGCTTTACAGAATTTTTACCAGACTCTTGATCCTGTTTTGGGTTATGTGCCACGTAAAAAACAATATGAAGCCTATTTGCAGACTAAAACAATAGAATCAACTTCGGAAAGAAGTGAACCCATTGTTTGGGAAGGTACCAGCGCAAATATGGGAGGACGAACACGTGCTATTATGTTCGATCCGAACGATGATTCTCATAAGAAGGTATGGGTAGCGGGCATTACCGGAGGATTGTGGTACACTTATGACATCACAGATGTGAATGAACTCTGGTATCCCGCAAATGACTTTTTTCCAAATCTGGCGATTAGTTCACTGGCGAGTGATCCCAATGATCCAATGGTTTTTTACGCCGGAACAGGTGAAGCCCAGACTGCCCGTATCATTTACCGTGAATCAACTGGTCTGGGAATTGGCATTATGAAATCGGTTGATGGTGGCGATTCATGGGAGGTTTTGCCTTCAACTGAGGATTTTGCCTACGTAACCGATGTTGAGGTACGCGATGAAAATGGTGTTGGCGTGGTTTATGCAGCGGTTGTTTCGGGTACCTATCAGGGAACTGAACACGAAAGTGAACCTGGCGATGGATTGTACCGTTCGATGGATGGAGGCCTTACCTGGGAACAGGTTTTACCAGAAATACCAGGTGAAGCGGGCATTTATTATGCTCCTGCCCAGATTGAATTGGCATCTAACAACCGGTTGTTTGTTGGTACTATGGAAAATCTGGACAAAAAAGGTGGTGCCACAATTTTATATTCTGATGAGGGTACCTCCGGAAGCTGGTACTCCTATACACATTACAACGAATTAATCTCGAATGAAGGCTATTATAAAATTCCGTCCCGGACAATTATAGCATCTGCACCTTCCAATCCGAATATCGTATATGCACAGTTTGCAGCAGGTTATACCGATGGATTTTCCTATTACAGAGGTCGTTATATGGCTAAATCGGTTGATGGTGGTGAAACGTGGACGTCAATAAATATTCCTAATTCCGACTGGTCGACACTGGCCTGGCATGCATTCGTCCTGAAAGTTGATCCGCTAAATCCTGCAGCAGTCTTTACAGGTGGACTCGATTTGTGGAAAACGATGAACAGTGGCCAGAGCTGGGATCATATTTCAGATTGGTCGCTGATGTACTATGGCGGTGGCGATGAATATGTACATGCTGATCAGCACAACATCCAATTCCGTCCAGAAAATCCATCACAGGCAATATTTTCCTCGGATGGCGGTGTGTTTCTTTCGACCAATGCCCAGCTTAGCATTCCAACTTTCGTCGAACGCAACCAGAATTATAATACGCTTCAGTTTTATAGTGCTGATATCAATCCAAGCACTACTTTTTATCAGTTTGTAGGCGGATTACAAGACAATGGAAGCTTAAAATATACAGGTAACGCGCTGGATATTAATGATATGTTAAGTGGTGGCGATGGAGCTTACTCCTTCTGGGATCAAAATGAACCCAATTTATATATTACTTCCGTTTATTACAACCAATATTATATTTGGAGAAACAACTCAAATATTGACAATTACGACGGAGGGAATGGCACATTCGTTTCGCCTGCTGATTATGATTTTAAGACCAATACTTTGTATTCCAATGCAGTCACTTTTTCAGGGAACTATCCCGGACGGATTTACGTTATTTCTGATATTGGTTCTTCATCCAATGATAAGACTATCGATCTGGGAACATTTAATATGGTACCCTTCTCACACATAAAATACTCGCAGCACTCACCGGCAGGAACCTCCACTATTTTTGCCGGAACGCAATCAGGAAAACTTTATAAGGTTGAAAATGCGCAGAATATCCCGGAAGTCACTGAAATAGGAAGTGATGATTTTCCAACCGCAAATATTTCAAGTGTTTCAATTGGCGGCTCAGAAGACACTCTAATGGTAACCTTCTCGAATTATGGTGTTTCATCCATCTGGCAAACCTATGATGGTGGAAGCACATGGATGGAAAGAGAAGGTAATTTACCAGATATGCCGATTCGTTGGTCGATGTATCATCCGCAAAATTCGGGGCAGGCATTGATAGCCACTGAAACAGGTGTCTGGACAACCAAAATGATGCATTCAGACATTCCTGATTGGTTTCCAGCCAACGAAGGCATGGGAAACGTGCGTGTGGATATGCTCCGGTTACGCACAAGCGACAATACGGTGATTGCCGCTTCACATGGACGTGGCGTATTTAATGGCATCTGGAATGTTGATGTTTACACAGGAAATAGTGAAATTAAATCCTTAGACGGGAACTTGAAAATTATACCAAATCCGGCGGTTGATTTTGTTCAGTTCGATATTCCTGAAAAGAACGTTGTAAATGCATCGTTAAACATTTACGACCTAAGCGGGAAACTGGTTTTGGATAAAGAAATATCTTCAGTAAATGATAAAATTTCAATTGAAGAACTTAAAACCGGAACCTATGTAGCAGTCATCACTTCAGGATCATCAAAATATTCAGCAAGGTTCGTTAAAGCATTGAAATAGTCAATATTTCTATCTATAAACTTTTGACACTTTAGCTCACTTTAGTTCACTTTAGGTACTTTATTACAATGACATTATCCGTTTTTACAGATGAATTTTTCATGAAAGAAGCTTTGAAAGAAGCCATGAAAGCAAGGGATCTGGATGAAATCCCAATTGGCGCCGTGGTGGTGAGCAAAGGAAGAATCATTGCACGCGCGCACAATCTTACCGAACAATTGCACGATGTTACAGCCCATGCTGAAATGCTCGCCATTACAGCCGCTGCCAATTTTTTAGGTGGAAAATACCTTGAAGAATGCACATTATTTATTACGCTTGAGCCTTGTATCATGTGTGCTGGCGCAATACATCTGGCTCATTTTGAAAGAATAGTCTGGGCTGCCGACGATGAAAAACGCGGATTCAACAAATACAACGCAAATGTTTTACACCCAAAAACCACTTTCTCCAAAGGACTGATGGCGGACGAAAGCCGTCAATTGTTGCAGGAGTTTTTTCAGAAAAAGCGCTAAGAATTATTGAAACCATGGGCTGAACACACGGTTATTAAAATTAAGCCCTTAAAGGGCTTGGAGGAATGGGACTATTATAACCATGGGTTGCACCCATGGTTATTCAAATTAAGCCCTTTCAGGGCTTAGAGGAATCTTTGTAATATAAGTTTACACAAACTCCGCCAATTTTCCAGCCTTCTCAACCCTTACGCCTTTCGGTGTTTCGTGCAATGTACAAGCCTCATTATACAAATCATGCTCGAAAAACAGAACGTATTTGTTTTTCACTGCTTCGCTGTAAAATCTTTCCTTGTCATGCAATGTGTCGAGCGGACGGGTATCATACGCCATGATCCAGGGCATGGGAATATGTGATGCACTTGGCATCAGATCAGCCATATACACAACTGTTGTTCCGTTACAATTGATGTGTGGAATCAACTGCGATTCGGTGTGCCCATGGTACAATTTTGCGGTAATATTCGGTAAAATCTCTCCTTCTTCTTCAATAAGTTTCAGTTTACCACTTTCGTAAATCGGCATAATATTTTCCTTTAAATAGGACGCTTCCTCACGCCGGTTTGGATTGGTAGCCCATTCAAACTGACCTTTGCTTGTCCAATAGGTCGCGTTTGGAAAAGCCAGTTCGTAACCGGTTTTATCCGCATTCCATTTTACACTTCCACCACAATGGTCGAAGTGCATATGGGTAATAATCATATCGGTGATGTCTTCGGGCTTGAATCCGAAAGAATTTAATGACTTTTCGAGTGTATCGTCACCATTCAGATAATAGTGCGCCAGCCATTTTTCGTCCTGTTTGCTTCCAATTCCATTATCAATCAGGATTTTTCTGTCGCCATCCACAACAAGCAGACAGCGCATGGCCCAGTTACACAGATTATTCTCGTCAGCAGGATAGGTTTTTTGCCACAATACTTTTGGTACAACACCAAACATAGCGCCTCCGTCAAGTCGGAGATTTCCAGTTTCGATTGGATATAGTTTCATTTCTTTTTATTTAATTATTCATATACAGTTGAAAGCTCGTAAAGTTCAAAAAGTAATAAGAATGAAGTGTAGAAAAGTCTTATTCCACTTTTCTAAATTAGCTTTTAACTTTCAGAAAGTTGAACGTAACTTCCATTTATCATTTTGTACTTCTTTCGACAAATTTTTCATATACCTCATCAATGGGCTCCCAAAGCTCAACTTTAATTCCTTCGTTATCAAGTATATGAACAAATTTACCATATTCAAACGTCTCAATTTCGTCGAGAACTGTAACGCCTTCACTTTTCAATATTCTGACCAACTCTTCCAGATTCTCTACACGGTAATTAATCATAAAATCTGCTTTTGATGGTTCCATATAGGTAGTTTTCGCATCAAATGCACTCCATTGTGTAAATCCTTTTTTTTCTGGCGCATCGCTGTGCCGCCATTCAAAATTGGTTCCATATTGGTCCATCTGCAAACCTAAATGTTTGCCATACCATGCTTTTACTGCCTCTGGATCTTTATATTTCACGAAAATTCCACCTAGTCCGATTACTCTTTTCATGTATTTAATTTTAGTGGTTTGTGAATGATCAATTTCATTTTCAAATATCCGATTGACAAATTCCAAAATGTAAACTTAGCAGTTTTTCGTTAATCTGTTACTTTTGTTGTCTGAAAACAGACTTCATGCAACAGATTCTGCTTATCGACAATTATGATTCTTTTACTTACAATCTGGTTCAATTGCTTTCCGAAAGCGGTGTACCACACAATTTAATCATTGTTTCAAATGATGTTGATTTGGCTCAACTTCCAACCGGTATTGACAAAGTAATAATTTCGCCTGGTCCCGGCTTACCGCAGGAATCGGGAAATTTGATGAAATTGATCGCTTATTATGCCAATAATACCGATTTATTAGGTATTTGTTTAGGACATCAGGCAATTGCCATGCATTTTGGCGCTAAGCTCAGGCATCTTCAATTTGCAGCACATGGTATCGGCTCTGTTGTGACACACGATAAAAGAGATCCTATCTTTAAAGATGTTCCGGTTTCATTTGTTTCGGGGCGTTATCATTCATGGGTAATTGATGAGAAAAGTCTTCCAACTGACCTGATAATTTCGGCCAGAGATGAGACGGAAAATATCATGGCATTTTACCATAAATCATTGACAATAAATGGATTACAATTTCATCCTGAATCCTATATTACCAAAGAGGGATCACAGATAATCAAAAACTGGCTTACTAAATAAGAAGAGGTTCTTACTATTTTACAATTATTCATTAACTTAGTATCTGAGCAAATAAGTTCGTATTCGTCGCTATGCCGAAGCCAAAAAACGGTGTTTACTTTTGTTAAACCCCATTCATTAAACTTGTTAAAGCGAAGCATTTTTTGCTTCGGCATAGCGACGAGAGCGGTTTTTTTAACTCAGACACTATTTAAAAAGAATAGACATTCTTCTTCCTCTTTTTTTTAAACGCATTGTTCCGTTAGAACCGCTATTTTGCTTCGCCTTTGATCTTGTCGGATTCCGTCACCCCTTCAAGTACTTCGATCACCAGTCCGTCGGAAAGTCCGGTTTTTACAACACGTTTCTCGTAGGTCTGTGGCGCTGTCTCCACCTCTACAAAAGCAGTGTCGCCTTCAAACTTCAGCAGGTTTTCGTTGATGGCCAGCACATCGACCCGTCTGTCAAGCACGATATCGGCATTGGCACTGTAACCGGCACGTATAAACTGCTTCTCCTGCAGACTCACCGAAGCACGTATCTCGAATTGAATAGCCCCGTTCTCTTCAACCCCTTTTGGCGCGATGCGTTCGAGCCGGGCTGAAAATTTCTCAGTATCGATAGCCCCGATCGTGAGGATCAGTTCCATGCCTTCGCGCAGTTTACCTACCTCCGACTCATCGACTTTGCCCTCAAAAATCATTTCGTTCATATCAGCTACACTGGCAATAGTGGTACCATCATTGAAGGTATTGCTCTCGATCACCGATTTTCCTTCTTCCACCGGCACTGCAAGCACCATGCCGTTGATGGTCGAACGGATGAGGGTGTTGGTCACCTGTCCGGCTTTTTTGGTAGCGCCTTCGCGGATGAGCTCCAGGTTGTCTTCTGCCGACTCCAGCTCCTGCGTAGCATTCTTGTATGCAATATCAAACGTAAGGAACTCCGCTTCCGGGATCACCTGTTGCCTGAACAGATCATTGTACCGGTCATAATTCTTCTTCGATTCTTCGAGTGCGATCCTTGCACGTTTCACGCGTGATTCGGCATTGTTGAGGTTGATCATATCTGGTATGATTTTCACCCGTGCAATCAGCTGGTCTTTTTTAATGATGTCGCCCGGCTCAATGAAAATCTCTTCGATGATACCCGAAACTTTTGGTTTGATCTCTATCTCCTTTCGTGGAACCACTGAACCTGTCGCAACGGTCTTACGGATGATGGTTGTTTTAAACGGCGCGACGGTACCGTAAACGATGGGTTTCTTTTGCGATTTCTGATACAGATAATAAATGGTGCCCACAAAGACAGCGACAAGCACAAGTCCGAGGATTATTTTTAAAGCGGTTTTCATTTTGTATGATTATGATTTATACGATGGTTTACAATGATGTATTTATATTATTCGAAGCGCAGGGCATCGATGGGTTTGATACTGATGGCACGCCGCGCCGGGATAAGTCCGGCAAACACCCCTGAAACAATCAATATGGCAAGGGCAGAAATGGCCACATGAAAATCGATGGTCGGATGCAGGAACATGGTGTCCTGTGTGGTTGTTACCGGCAGATTCCTGTCGATCAGCTCGATGATAAATACACCGATGACCAGTCCGATATATCCGGCCAGTGTGGTGAGAAAAACCGATTCCCCGATAATCTGCGCGATGATCTTGGCGGGTGTCGCACCCAGCGCGCGCATAATCCCGATTTCACGGGTGCGTTCCTTCACAATCACAAGCATGATGTTACTGATGCCGATTACACCAGCCAGCAGGGTCCCGGTTCCTACAATCCAGATGAGTATATTGATGCCCGTAAACAAACCGGTCATCTGGTTAAACTCTTTCTGAAGATTAAAAAACCCGATGGCGCGGTCATCCTCAGGTGCTACCTTGTGACGCTCTTTCAAAAGACGTTTCGCCTTGTCTTCCACCACGGTCACCTCGATACCTTTTTTTGAAGTCATGGCAAACCATCCAACGACATCGCCATAATTGTATGCCTGCTGCAGCGTGGTGAAAGGCAGATGAATGCTCTGTTCCTTGTTCCCCCCGAAATTCATATTCTGGTTTTTGGGTGAGAAAACACCTACCACCTGAAAATAAATCCCGTTGATCTGTATATATTGCCCTATCGGACTTTCGTCTTTGTCGAAAAGAACCTCCAGCACACGCTTCCCTATCACCGCGACTTTTCGTTTCTGTAAAATATCAATCTGGTTGATGAATCGTCCCTGTTCAATATTGGCCGGATCGATAAGATTCCATTCGGGATAATCGCCATAAATACTAAAGGCACCGGCTTTCTCTTTGCGGATAACATTGTTACCCGCCTGACCGCCATAGCCTTCCAGTCGTGGCGCAAGGAGATCCAGTTCAGGGATATTTTCTTTCAGTGCTTTTATATCATCATTGCGGTAATTGAAATTCCGGTTACGCGGTAATCCTTTATACGGGATGGTTGTCTGGCGTGTCCACATGAAAACGCTGTTGGTGGCAAAGTCACCCATGCCGTTGGTCACCCCATTTTTGAGTCCGTTGCCCGATCCCAGCATGATCATCAGCATAAAGATGCCCCAGAACACACCAAATGCTGTCAACACAGTGCGGATCTTGTTTTTTGCAAGACTGCTGCCTATTTCGTGCCAATAATCCCTGTCGAACATACTCGTTTAAATAAATTTCATCATCAATGGTTATTCATCTCTCAGTGCATCAATCGGTTTGATTGCTGCCGCCCGGCGTGCCGGGAAAAAACCGGCCAGTGCGCCTGCAATAATCAGCAGCAGTGTTGCACCGACAGCAATCCTGATATCCACCTCGGGTTGTTTAAAAAAGGCAGTGTCAATCTGCTTCGAAATCAATTCGAGCAGCCCAACGCCCAATACCAGCCCGATATAACCGGCAAATCCCGTGATCAATATGGCTTCCTGCAATATCAGACTGATGATACTTGCTGGTGTGGCGCCCAATGCTTTCCGGATGCCGATCTCTTTCGTACGGTCTTTCACCACAATCATCATGATGTTACTCACCCCAACCACACCCGCGATGATGGTCCCGATACCCACGATCCAGATAAACAGACTGATGCTGGCAAAAAGTCTTTTGAACCGTTGAAACTCTTCCACACTGTTCCAGAAGAACATCGCCCGTTCATCGGTCGGGTCGTAATGGTGACGCGAGGCAAGTTTTTGTTTCAGTTCATCCTGAACCACTTTCGATTCTTCGGCTGTCGCATCGCCAACAGTGACGGCCAGACTCTGAATGTTACGCCCCTCGCCAAACACACGCTGTGCCGTGCTGATCGGCATATAAATAACCTGCATATTTTCATCCCTGCCATCATCATCGGTAAATATCCCTACCACCTTAAACATGACACCGCTAATCTTGATATACTTATCGAGCGCCGGTTCCTTTTTGAACAGGGCATCGCGCACCTTAGTACTGATTACCACTGATTTACGATATTCGTTCACATCAATGTCATTCACAAAACGACCCTCGTTGATGGTGAGTTTCTCAATGATGGCATATCCGGGATGCACCGAACGAACGTTGAATGACCCGAATTCGTTGTTGTAGGAAACAGTGTTACCGCGGTACAACTCGAACCTCGACGACAGATTGTCAATCTCGCCAACAGTTTGTTTCAGATAATCGTGGTCATCGTTGGTCATCTGTATTCTGCGTCCGGGTTTCATCCCTGCAAAGGCTTTGCTTGTCTGGCCGTTCCAGATCCAGATGGTGTTGGTGGCTGAGGACCGGAATTCACTTTCAACACCTTTCTGTAATCCAACGCCCGCGCCCTGCAGCACGATGAGCATAAAAATACCCCATGCCACCGAAAAGCCTGTCAGAAATGTACGAAGCTTATTCTTTTCGATGGTTGCAAAAATCTCCTGCCATTTATCCAGATCAAACATATCAGATTGTTTTTAGTTCAGGATTGCCTGGTTTGTATTTCGCGGAACACCATTCTTCTGATCGGTCTGAATCAGACCATCGTTTAAACGGATGATACGCTGGGTGCGGTGCGCGATATCGTTTTCGTGGGTCACAATGAGAATGGTGATGCCACTCTGGTTGATTTCGCCAAACAGGTCCATCACCTCCGATGAGGTGACACTGTCGAGCGCACCCGTAGGTTCATCGGCAAGTATGATTTTTGGTTTTGCAATCAGCGCGCGTGCGATGGCCAGCCGCTGTTTCTGTCCACCCGAAAGTTCGTTCGGAAGATGGTTGGCCCAGTCGGTAAGTCCCACACGCTCCAGATATTCGAGGGCGATGATATTTCTTTTCTTCCGTGCAACCCCTTGATAATACAATGGCAGAGCCACGTTCTCCACAGCGTTTTTAAAGCTGATCAGGTTGAACGACTGGAACACGAATCCAAGCATCTTGTTGCGCAGAAGGGCGGCTTTGGTCTCACTCATCTCACGGATGACCTTGCCATCAAGCCTGTATTCACCGGCATCATGGTTGTCGAGAAGACCGATAATATTCAGCAGGGTCGATTTCCCTGAACCGGAAGATCCCATGATCGCGACCATTTCACCTTTTTCAACAGTAAGATCGATGCCTTTCAGTACATGCAGACTGTTGCTGCCCATCTGATAGCTTTTGTTAATATTATTCAATTGGATCATCGGTTCAATTTTTGTCCGGAATACATAATCATCCAATCATGCATAATATATGCCATCCTTTGCAAAAAACTATATAACAGTACTATACAATTTTGATGCATGACACTAAGTGTACGCTTTGAAACAGAAAGTGTGCGAAAATGTACGTTTGTGAAAGTTGGGGCAAATGCAGATATCCTGGATACTATCCTGCACCTGATAGTACTTAGCCAAAGTTTTTTACCAATATCCCGTCCCTTACGGGACAGATGATTCTGAAAACCAGCTTAAGCGCATATGTCACAAATAATCTGCAGGGATGATGTGTTGCTAAAAAATCCCTTAAACAGCCGACTCAAACTGCTTCAGGAAGCGCAGATCGTTTTCGAAGAAAAGACGTAAGTCATTGATCTGAAACTTCATCATAGTGATTCGTTCGATGCCCATTCCGAAAGCGAAACCGGTATAAATATTACTGTCTATGCCGCATGCATCCAATACATTGGGATCGACCATACCGCAGCCCAGGATCTCAACCCAACCGGAATGCTTGCATATATTACATCCTGAGCCTCCGCAGATATTACACGAGACATCCATCTCGGCAGATGTTTCGGTAAATGGGAAATAAGAAGGTCGGAAACGTATTTTTGTCTCTGGTCCGAAAAATTCCTGCGCGAAATAATAGAGTGTTTGTTTCAAATCGGCAAATGAAACCTGCTTGTCGATATACAGACCTTCAATCTGGTGAAAGATGCAATGGGCGCGGGCCGAGATAGCCTCATTACGAAAAACCCTGCCCGGCGCGATGATCCGGATCGGCAGTTTACCTTGTTCCATCATACGCACCTGAACGCTGGAAGTATGTGTTCGAAGTGCGATATCGGGGTGCTTTGAAATGAAAAATGTGTCCTGCATATCGCGTGCCGGATGTTCTTCAGGGAAATTCAGTGCTGTGAAATTATGGAAATCGTCTTCAATCTCAGGGCCTTCGCTGATAACAAATCCCAGGCGCTGGAAGATGCTGTTTATTTCGCGGCGAACGATTGAGATAGGATGGCGGGCACCCGAAAGTTCAGCAGCGGGCAGACTGGTATCCATTTTTGTTTCACTGTCTGATATGGTCGTGAAGCTATCCTGAAATTTATCAAGCATCGTCTGTGCCTGATTTTTCAGGTCATTCATCAGGATACCCATTTCCTTACGTTCGCTGGCTTCCACATCCTTGAAATCATTGAACAAGGAAGGGATCAATCCTTTCTTACTCAGGTATTTCAACCGGAATGACTCAAGCTGGTCTTTGGTACTTATTTCAATCTGTTCAATTTCATGAAGCAGCTCAGCAATTTTAGTTCTCATGCGGTGCAGGGTATGGGTCTTAGATTATTCCAGTATCTCGATGGTCATGGTGATAGGTTGTACAGGTACATCCCCGGCACCGGTTTTTGTAGTTGCAATACGGTCAATGACATCAAAACCATCAATCACTTCACCAAAAACAGTATAAGCATTATCCAGATGGGGAGTTCCACCAACAGTACTGTAGGTTTTCTTTTGTTCTTCGGTGTAAGCTGTTTTACTGCGTGCCGACATCATATTGAGGGTGTTGGCATCATATTTTTGTCCCTGAACGATATAAAACTGGGAACCGGACGATTCTTTATTGGGATTCACCTGGTCGCCCTTGCGTGCGGCAGCGAGTGCACCTTTTTTGTGGATATGATTTGCTTTTATTTCAGCTGGAATCGTATAACCAGGATCTTGTTTTCCATCCTTGTTACCACCACCCTGGATCATGAAATTGTTGATTACACGGTGAAATGGTGAGCCGTTATACCAACCCTGTTTGATAAGTTTTATAAAGTTGTCGCGGTGTAAAGGCGTATCGTTGTATAGTTTCACTGTGATTGCACCTTCAGAGGTTTTTATCAGTACCAGTGTCTCTGCCTTGTTCTGGGCCATCAGACCAAGTCCTGAAGCCAGAAGGAGTATGAATATCAGTTTTTTCATAGGTTTGTTATGTTCGGATTTTGTGCAAAAATACAAAATATGTTAGAACTGTTTAATTTCAAATATTGGTTGAGATGAGAACCGTGTTTGGGCATTGATGTTTTCTTTTAATGTTTCTTCATGTTGCACATAAACTTAGTGACTAAGGTAAAAAGTTGGCTGACGATGCAACCATTGTTTGTGCCCTTCGACAAGCTCAGGGGCCACCAGTCGAAGCCACAGATGAAACTGTCCAGGCCACCCATCGCAGAACTTATCACCCAAAAAAATTCCTTTCATTTTGAGAAATTGTAAGGTTCTGGTGCTATACAAGAGATAATACCCAGTGATTTTTTTTGAGACAAAAATCTTTATATGATTACGAAAGTCAAACAAGCTTGTTTTGAATCTACAAAGAGGTGTAGTTTAGCCCTTTGATTTAATTTGATTGGACTATTTTTAATCAATTTTACCAGCAATTCGGTCTTCCATTGGTTAGTGACTTTAATAAGAAACAAGAAATAATGTCCCTTATTGGGAAAAATCAACAAGCATAAGTTGAGTAAAACATCGAAAATAAGACAGTTAAATATTTTGGTATTAATTTTGTCAAATATTACTAATTATTAACTTTAGAAATCATGAAGAAAATAATTATATCATTTGTCTTGTCACTCGTTATCCTTTCCTCTTGCAATAAAGACAAACAAGATGACAACATCCCGGGCACACCAACTGAAATGAAGGATCTGAAGGTTCCTGCTAACTTCGATTGGAAAACAACGAAAGACATAAAAATTAGTATTACAGCAAACACTTTTGGTCTGGTTGAAGTATTTTCATCAAATAATGAAGCGTATCAGAAAGTATTCTTAACTGCTGACAAAACCTATGAGATGAAGCTCACCGTTCCTGCTTATGAAAAAGTGGTAAAATTGAAATTCTCAGGACAGGAAAAAGTTCTTGAATTGAATTCTGGAGAATTGACACATCAGTTCAATTAGTAACAATTCAGTTTATTTAATTACTAATCAGTGATATATATGAAAAAGCAATTCAAAATACTATTCAAAACAACATCCACATCTTTACTTATTGGTTTCACGTCTGTGCTTTTTATTGCAGGCATTACATTGCCACAAAGTGTTCGTAGTCAGGAATATCTAAGGGTATACACCAGCGCCCCGGGCATGATGGTCTCCAATGTAACCGGAGGAACCCTGGTTACTGAAGACTTCAGCAGCTTTACAGTCCCAAATTCAACCTGGGCGCCATTGCCAAACGGATATTCTTCAGCGATAGGCACTTACCGTCAAACAGCCGGACAATCGTATGTCAAACAGGATGATCAGTATGGATGTGGCACAGGGAAATATATGGCTATCAAAGTGGGTGGAAAAGTAAAATTAACCTTTACCAATCCCGAAAGGTATTTTGGCATTTCATGGCCTGCAGGCGATGGCCAGAATACAATAAAAATATATCGTAACGGTTTGGTTATCGGAACCTTCGCTACCTCAAATGTGATTGCGCTTCTACCAAATAATGCCAATCACTTTATCACTTCTATCAATGGTTCGCAATATTCAACCCGCAGTTATTACGGAAAACCAGGCACAGGTCAGAACTCAGGCGAACCTTATGCCTATCTGCATTTTGCGGCATCAGCAGGACTCGCATTTGATGAAATAGAATTTTCGATGGGTGCTGGTGGCGAATTCGAAAATGATAACCATACTTTGCTGGTCACCGGAGAAGCACAGCTTCAGGGAGATTGGGTTGAGCTGATTTCAATTTTCACTCCAACCGCCAGCGACGATGCCGGAACCGGTAGTCCTGGACAGGCTGTTACAGTTTCTGTTTTGAATAATGATGTTGCCGGCACAAAGCCGATCGTGGCTTCAACGGTTCAGATTGATGGTACAGCGACTGCCGGAAGTTCACTCACTGTGAGCGGAGAAGGTGTTTGGTCAGTGAATACAGTAAATGGTGCAATTACCTTTACCCCTGAGTCAGGCTTTACCGGAGACCCCACCCCAATTCAGTATTTTGTGAGAGATCAGAATAATTATGCTTCCAATCTGGCTACAGTAACAATTACATATCCTGTCGGACCAACCGCAGTAAACGATGTTATTACCACCCAACTCGATACAGCCGTGGATATCAACATTTTGAATAATGATACCGAAGGTTCTTCCTCCCTTGATCCGGCTTCTGTGACATTTATTTCTGGAACTGAACCCAATCCGGCCACACAAGGTACCTTCACCGTAAATGCAATCACCGGTCTTGTAACTTTCACGCCGGTTACTGGTTATACAGGTACGGTAACAATTGATTATCAGGTTTGTGATGAAAACAGCTTATGCGATATAGCTACGATCACCGTAAATATAATTGTTGGTGCATCAAATCTTTATCCCGCAACAGGATTTGGTACTCTTGCTTTTGAAGATCTTTGGCCGGGAACGGGTGATTATGATTTCAATGACCTTGTTATTGATTATCAGTTCGAAACCCTATCCAATACAAGTAACTATGTTGATCAGGTAATTGCTACTTTTATTATCAGGGCCTTTGGTGCATCCTTTGAGAATGGTTTCGGTTTTCAATTATCTGACGCTATCATTCCGGCCGATGTCACCGTTTCAGGATATTCTCTCAGCGAAAATTTCATTAGTCTCGAAGCGAACGGAACCGAATCAGGACAATCAAAGCCGACCATTATTGTCTATGACAATGCTTTCGCTCAAATGCCTCATCCCGGAATGGGGATCGGTGTAAATACCGAAACGGATGCTCCGTTTGTCGATCCTGTCACATTAACAATTACCCTATCCTTTAAACCAAATACATATCAAATCAACGATCTGGATATCAGCCACTTTAATCCTTTCATTATAATAAATAAAAACCGGCAAATGGAAGTGCATCTTCCCTATTACACACCAACTGATTTAGCAGATGTGAGTGTTTTCGGTCAATGGGAAGACAGCAGTGATCCTGCCACAGCCAGATATTATGTAACACCTAATAATCTTCCATGGGCAATCAATATTTATGAATCATTTGATTATCCAATTGAGAAACAGGATATTTTACAGGTTCATTTGAAATTCGCAGAATGGGCGATCAGCGGAGGCATTATTTATCCTGATTGGTATAAGGATTTGAATGGTTACCGAAACAATAGTCTGATATACCAGATACCAGCTTCTAAATAGAAGTCAGGCACTTAGGATGTAAGCAATCATCAGTGCCTGATTTTTTTCTCTTAAAAGAACTTCCGACTTCCAACTTCCATCTCCCGACTTCCAACTTCCATCTTCCAACTTCCATCTTCAATCAAAAACCGACTTCAAAACCTCGTGTGATTTTAAACCATTGAAACCTGGCAGATGCAGACGGTAATAAGTGATGATTTCTTGCAGTATTTCCCGACGAACAGCGTTGGTAAGTTCAATTTCATTTAGGTTTTCAAGCTTACAGAGACAAAGTTGCCTGATCTTTAAACTCAATGGAGGTTCAATGTAATACCCATGCGAAGGAGCTCCGGATTTAAAAACGCCTTCCATAAGATCGAAGTTGCTCTGGCTTTCGTGACGGTCGAGTTTTGGGTAGAATCCAAGGTATCTCGTCAGTTCGAAACAAAAATATAGGTGAAAATTGGTGAAGTTTTCCCTGCACAGATCGAGCCATTGAATGCTTCGGTGCAGGAAACCAAAAAGGGGTGGATTGGCTTCATGCTCGAGTATCGTTTTTGATAATAACTCACTGATAAATAGAATAATGGAGTTTTTCTGCATATCGAACGGGATGCTGTAAAATACAGTTTCGATCGCGATTTCACTCATATACTGCAGATCGCGTTTGCTTTTGATGTCCGCAATGAAATCAATGAAGGTCATGGGCTGAAAAAAAGCAGGTCGTAACCGGGAGTGACGGCCGTAAGCTCCTTTGATAAGATAGGATTGTAAGCCGTGCATCTCGGTATATACCTTGACTATCAGGCTTGTTTCGCTGTATTTATGCTGTTGTAGGACGATTCCACGCAATCGTTCGTTCATCGTTAACGCATCATCATTATTTTGGTGACAAGTGCTTCTTCACCCAGATTGTTGCTTATAAAAACCAGATAGATTCCCGGTTTTACCTCTTTCCCGTTGTTGGTTCTTCCGTCCCAGATGGCCTGACCCCCTTCTGCCTGTGTTTCATAAACGAGACCGCCACTTATATCGGTGATCTTCACCAGCGCATCGGCAACCAGTCCACGGATAGCGATGGGACCACTGTAGTTTTCACGCACAGGGTTCGGAAAAGCATACACATCCGTGTTTACAGGTGTGGGTGGAGTGGCATTACCCCGGTAGGAAATGATGCCTTTGCCGGTTCCGAAGAATACCTCTCCATCATCGTTGATAGCGATACTGCTGACAGTGTTGGAGAGGAGCGGGCTGTTCTCGGTATTGAAATAGTATATTTGTTCGAGTCCGTCTTTCGAGATAAGGAACACGCCGTTTTCAGTACCAAACCATTTTTTGTTGGAGCCATCGACTGCAATAGATAATATCTTTTCGGTAGCCAGCAGATAATCGGCCTGTCCTGATCCATCGTTTCGTGGAATCAGAATCTGCTGCGCATCATAGTTTACGCCTTGTTCAAAAATACGGTCAGGATCGTAAAAAACCGCAGGGCCTTCATCGGTGCCCACCCAAACGGCTCCATCCTGATCGACTGCCATTGACAGTACCTGATTACCCGGAATATTACCGCTGCCCGGTGAGGAGGTCAATACCTCGTTCTTGTCGTCTGCCGTATTATCGAAGGTATTGTTGTCTTTGAACACCATAACCATCCCTTCCTGACGGCGGATAATCCATTTGTTATTCGATTTGTCGACAATCATATTCGCGATGTCGATGCCACTGGCTGAAGCTCCCAGATTGAATGACCGCCATTGCCCTTCGGGTGTCTTCATCGACAAAATATCAGATGCACCGGTATTGGCTACCCAAAGGTTGTTGTAACTATCGTAGTCCAATCCGCTGATGTTCACCAGATCAGGTGCGGCGATCCATGGCTGAAGTGAACTGTTACCCACCGTGTAAATGGTCGATAAGGCATTATCAGTGAATTCGAGTACGCCATCCTGCCAGCTTCCGACAAAAGCCTGGTTGGGCTTCACAGGATCGATGGCGACACTGACAAAATCGGAGATTGAATCAAATGCATCGGTGTTGCGGTTGTTAAAGGTTCTCCAGGTAACACCGTCATAAGCAAAAACGCCATCCACCATATATAGTTTAGCCCAGTTGGAGGCCCTTCCGCCTGAAGCGACCCAGACATAATTACCTCTTGCCTTGAGTTCATAAACATTGGTGGTGGCCGGACCGTTGGGAAGAATCACTTCGAAATTAAATCCTGTATTATAAGTTTTAAAAAGTCCGCGCTGACGGTCACCAATCCAAAGATTGTTATTGGCATCGAGGGTAGCGGCTTTGGGCTCAATACCCGCTCCATCAAGATTATAGGCCGAATACAACAAGATGAGATTCTGGTCATATACATTGACACTGAAGTTATTCAGTAAAACAAATTTATCAAAATCAACGCGCATCCGGATATGACGTGAGGTGCTGGTCTGGTCAAAATAATCCCAGGATGAACCGTTGTATACATATAGAGTATCTGAATTGTAACCGTTTCGGGAGTAATTGGCGAAAAGTTTTCCCGAAAATGCCTCAATCTGACGGTAAGATATATTGGGCTGAAGCATCGTCAGGTCTTTGGTCCATTCGTTATAATCGGCCAGATTAGGACTGTCAATATCAGCATAATAAACACCGGATTCGGTAGATGCGTATAATCTGTTGTTGTAAAAAGCGACATCATATACATTTATATAGCTCCCCTGCGGGCCAATAAGGTAGGTATCAAAGACTTCCTCACGCTCTATATCGAGCACAACGATTCCAAAACCACAGGACACATAGGCATAGTTTTCGATAAACATCACATCATTGATGGTCTTGTTTCCGATCAGATCCTTGTCGTAGATATCGCTCATATTCACGATTTCGTTTTCACGAACCAGATCAATGTTGGTGTTGGTATAACCAACAAGCAATGTTTTTAATCCGCTGTTGTATCTGATAGCGCTGATTCCGATATCATTCAGACCGTTTACCTTGTTGAGGTAGCTGATGCTGTTGTCGGTGTGATTGTAAATAAACAGATCGTAAGGTGTGGCAGCATAGGTTTTATCGCCGATCACTTCCAGGTCGATTACCTGCTGATAGGGTAAATGTGTTCTCCATTCACCGATACCAACACCTTGTGCGACAGATGTTTGAGATAGTAACAAACTTATTAGGAAGATGCTGAAATTTCTGGAGAAAGAGATCATATATGGGTTTTTATAAGCCGTAAAAATATTAAGAAATTGTCTAAACTTTATCCTTTGGCATTTTTTTGTGAATTGTGCCCTCATACTTCGTTAAAATCTCCGTCAATAGCGCTGCTATTAATGTCAATTTTGCCTCGTCTGAGGACTCAATTCTTCAAAAAACTACGCATAAATAAAATCCAGACAGTTTCTAAAAACTTTGCTAAAGGATTAACTTAAAATCGTCTTGTTTATTGTCTGATGAAGTTTTGAACTGCAATTGATTTATTCGTCCTTGTGAAACCGGATATTGGCTGATGCTGTCAGTTAAGGAAAAGTGATAAAAAGTGATAAATAAAGTGTTGTTCTGCAATGTCAGTGAAAGAAAAAACCTTTTCTGAATATTCAATTACTGAATCCAAACAGCTTATTTTTTGGGAAAACGGATTTTATTTCTCATTAACAATCAGCCGTATTGCTTTATGGAATGGCCCGCAAGCAGCAACCAAAAGGTAAACACCTTGTGGGGGAGAATTGTTTGTGAATGAAAGATCAAGCAAAGTCAGTCGAATATCTGATGGCGATTGATAACCGAAATCCTTTTGAAATATCCGTTGGCCTTTGGTGTCAAACAAACTGATTGTCAGGTTGCCCGCCTTTGGAAGACCAATAGAAACAACAGATTCTTCATTGATCGGGTTTGGATAAACAGTAATGTATAATTCATTTTCCTGTTTTTTGGTAAAGCCAACCGGACCGTCATATTCAAAAACACCCATATCGATCCGTTCATACATAATCCTTGGATTGAAGTTCAGATCGAACGCTGGTAACATCAATCCGCTGGTGTCGATGGTGCCGCTGTTGACGCAGGGACTTTCCTGTGTCAGTTTGAAAATCCCTTCTGAAGGATTGGAAAACAAAGGATCTTCCTCAGTACACTCCAGATATTCACCATGGAAAGTACTGCCGCCAAAGGTATCATAACCATATTGAATGTCGCAGTTGTAGAATCCCGGTTCGGAATAAACATCCCATATCCATACCTGTGAACCAAGAGTATCATAGGTTTGATTCCCATACAGAATGCTGTTGTATAACTTTGTGTCGGATGTTTCGTTGCAATACAGACCACCACCCATGGCAGAAGTATTGTTGACAATGGTAAGATTGGTCATCTGCGGAGAAGCCGCAACACAGGCAATGCCACCGCCAAAGAATCGGGATTCATTGTTTGCGATAAGCAGATTGGCAATGGCATGGTCGGGTTCGCTGCGCAGAAAACCAAGCGCACCGCCCAGTCCGCTGTAATTATTGATGAAGATGCAATTGATTATTTCGGGATTCGAGTACTCGAAGGAAACAGCGCCACCTATGCCTGTGGAGGCGTTGCGGTGGAATCGGAGCTGATGCAAAATGGGGTTCGAACTCACAAAACACAGACTGCCACCATAACCATATACCATACCGGTATTACCAGCATAATTATCAGTAATAAGACAGTCTTTCAGCAAGATATGCGCTTTGGAAGCAAAGATGGCTCCTCCCCAGTAAAAGGAATAATTGTTTGAAAGGCGACAATGTGTGATGGCTACCTTACTAAATCGGAGCAGGCGCATCGCTCCACCATAGCAGTTAACCGAATCACCGACTGCCTTACCAAAACTCAGCCGGCAGTAATCGAAAAGTGAAGAGTCGTTGGTGATGGGGGTGTCTTCGAAACGCAATCCATTCCATCCACCCTGATTGTTGCTGATATCGCCAAAACCAGTGGTATCGGAAACAGTAAATATTATACTGTCAGTTGCAATGCCGATGGCTTTCAGGGTTCCCTGCACATGCATGGCATAGTGTCCGAGAAAAACAACTTTCGTCCCGGCTTCAATCTGCAGCATGGCTCCATCAGGAATACTGACATCGCAACCCACAAAAACGGTATCATAACTCCATATACCTGTTTGTTCGCCACAGGCAATATAATTGTTTTGGGCACCCAATGTGAACGTTATCAGGCATAAACTGAGGAAAAGTAAAGTCTTATTCATACTACAATATAGCTAATCGTTTATAGTCTTTAATCTCAGATCGTAATGACCGCTCAGTGTGCTTCAAGCCAGTTGACCCCGGTATTCATTTCCACCAGCACCGGTACTTTCAGTGGTAAGGCTGATGTCATCCTGTGTGCAACAATTTGTTTCAAAGCGTCCAATTCATCCAGTTTCGCATCAAAAACCAATTCGTCATGCACCTGAAGAATCATCTTCGACTGCATACCGGCAGTTTTCAAATCATTGAAAATATGGATCATGGCAATCTTGATCATGTCTGCTGATGAGCCCTGAATGGGCGCGTTGATGGCATTCCGTTCGGCAAAGCCACGTACCACGCTGTTCGATGCGTTGATATCACGCAGCCATCTTCGACGTCCGAGCATGGTCTCAACGAAACCATTTTTGCGCGCAAACTCTATCTGCGCATTCATATATTCTTTCACCTTCGGGTACTCCCTGAAATAATTACCAATAATTTCACCGGCTTCCTTTCGTGGGATACCAAGCCGTTCGGAGAGACCAAAGGCAGAGATTCCATAGATGATGCCGAAGTTCACCATCTTGGCGTTGCGGCGCATATCACGGCTCACATCCTCCAGACGGATGCCATAAACCCGGGAAGCGGTCGCGGTGTGGATATCAAGTCCCAGGTTAAATGCTTCTGTCATTCCTTCATCACCACTCAATGAAGCGATGATGCGCAACTCAATCTGCGAATAGTCAGCCGCAAGCAAAGTATAATCCGCATTTCTGGGAACAAAAGCCTTGCGTATCTCACGCCCGCGGTCAGTACGGATCGGAATATTCTGGAGGTTAGGATTGTTGGAACTAAGCCGGCCTGTGGCAGCAACAGCCTGATTATAGGAAGTATGCACCCTTCCATCACGTGGATTCACCAGCAGTGGAAGTGTATCTACGTAGGTCGATTTGAGTTTTGTCAGGGAACGGTAATCGAGGATAAGCGGCACAATGGGATGGGCATGCACCAGCCGGCTGAGTACCTCTTCACCGGTGGGATATTGTCCGGTCTTGGTTTTCTTCATGGATGTCTCAAGACCAAGTTTCTCAAACAAAACATCACCCATCTGCTTGGGTGAGGCGATATTGAATCGTGTTCCGGCATGGTTAAAAATATCAATCTCAAGCTGGGCAATTTCCCTGCCCATATCATCACCAATCTGTGTGAGCACCGGAATATCAACCCGCACTCCTTCAGCCTCCATGGATGTCAGCACAGGCACAAGCGGCATCTCTGTCTCATCGAATAGCTTCAGCGCCTGCTGCTTCAACAACAAAGGTTCAAATACATGCTTCAGCTGCAGCGTGATATCAGCGTCTTCGGTAGCATATTCCTTGAGAATCTCCACCGGGACATCGCGCATCGTTCCCTGGTTTTTGCCTTTTTTACCGATCAGGTCTTCAATAGGTACAGGTTTGTAACCCAGATAGGACTCAGACAGGAAATCCATATTGTGTCGCTGCTCGGGTTCAATCAGATAATGGGCCAGCATGGTATCGAACAATGGGCCTTTCACCTCAATATCGTACCAGCGCAGGATTGCCATATCAAATTTAATGTTCTGTCCGATTTTCTGAATCGATTCATCAGCAAATACCGGTTTGAACCTGCTGACGATCTGCATACATTCATGGTAATTGGCTGGCAACGGGACAAACCATCCTTCGTACGCTCTGATTGAAAACGACATACCTACAAGCTCCGAAATATTGGCATCCAGTCCGGTTGTTTCGGTATCGAAACAGAAGCTTTTCTGGGCTGATAAGATGCCAATGAGTTCATCGACGGCCTTTTCATTATCGACCAGATGATAGGTGTGCGGGACATCGCTGATGGTTTTTTTTGAGGATGTAAAACCAGTCTGCTCAGGCTCATTTTCTGTATTTCCAAAAAGATCACCAGTGAATCCTGTCTGAGGAGTTGGTAATTGGGCTGACTGGCCAGAACCAGAAAAAACGCGTTTAGCGAAGTTTCTGAATTCAAGTTCTTCGAAGAGAGACATAAGTTTATCCTTGTCAGGCTCTTCCATGACGAGTTTGTTGGGTTCAAACTTTATCGGGACATCCGTGATGATGGTTGCAAGTTGCTTCGAAAGGATCGCCTGCGCGGCGAATTGTTCGACATTCTCTTTCAGTTTTCCTTTTAGCTGTGAAGTGTCGGAGAGCAGATTTTCGATGGAGCCATACTCGGCGATGAGTTTGGCGGCTGTTTTTTCACCCACACCCGGTACGCCCGGAATATTATCAGACACATCGCCCCAGAGCCCGAGTATATCAATAAATTGTTTTGGTTCAGCGATGCCGTAACGGTTACAGACTTCCGCTTTGCCCCATACTTCTGCACTTTCGCCAAAACGGGCCGGTTTATAAATGAATATATTATCATTAACCAGTTGTCCGAAATCCTTGTCGGGTGTCATCATGAAGGTGGTGAATCCTTGTTTACCAGCCTGTACAGCCAGTGTTCCTATCACATCATCAGCTTCATAACCATCACACAGCAGCACTGGGATATTGAATCCTTCGATCAGCTGCATAATATAAGGGATTGATGCGGCGAGGTCGTCGGGCATCTTTTCGCGATGGGCCTTGTACTCAGCAAAGTCGATGTGGCGCTGTGTGGGTGCGATGGTATCGAAGGCCACACCAATATGGGTTGGTTTTTCGTTTTTTATCACCTCAACCAGAGTATTGGCGAAACCGAGTATCGCTGAGGTATTCAGTCCTTTCGAATTGATACGCGGGTTTTTGTTTAAAGCAAAAAAGGCTCTGTAAATCAAAGCCATGGCATCAAGCAGGAATAGTTTCGGGGTAGTATCGGACATGGTGACCATAATTTTAAGGTAAAGGTAAAGTTTTTTCTTTTGTTCCTAATGAAGTTATTGGGAACAATGAAGTATGAAGTGATAATTTGATGTTCGTCTATAAACTCAGTCTGGATTAAAAACCGAAGATTACTTTTTCTAATTGCGATGCGATGACCTGTCGAAGAATTACATAGCCGAAGAAGCCCGGCCACTGGCTTTCCGAAATGGGTATACTTACAAAGCAATGGAAAACATATAATTGATTTACATACAGACAGGAGATTGCCGAATATCGACGACGTTTTGCAAACTCGATGAATGTGGGGGTTTGGGGCAACTCTTTAATTCAAAATGCAGAATGCAAAGTCAAAATCCAAGAAATAATCGCAAAGCCCGAAGGGCGCCTCTGGATAATCATTTAATCATAACATTAAAACATCTTACGAAGCAGAGCGCTGGCCCGGCCAGGCCGCGGGCAGACGGAGCGGTGAATTTCAAAACAGCTGTAAATCCGGCAAAGGCATCCGCCGGCACGGCGGTATGCCTGGTTTTCGCAGAAAACCACTACTTTGCCGAGATTTACGCTGTTTTGGAAGAGAGCGCTG